>NZ_JBGCCD010000004.1:0-250831 GCF_041262405.1 Lysinibacillus sp. RC79 | reverse complement strand
AGTCACAGTGCCAAATGAAAAAAGCGAGGTATTCAACGATTTAATCGTTGAATACCTCGCAATGTGAGAAGATATGGACTTTTTCAGTGCCCTTCCCTTTGAAGGTGTATCCTTACTTTAATCAACAAATGTATAATCACCATCACTTTCAAGTAAATCCTTCAAAATGATTAGCGCTTGTTCCAGCTGATTTTCAGGTGCAGTGATTGCTAAACGAACTGCATTTACTGGCTTCGCATTCCCAACTGCAAAACGTTCAGCTGCATACACTTGCACACCTGCTTTTGATGCTAGCAATTCAAACTGAACACTGGTGAATTTTTCCGGAAGCATAAGCCATCTGAAAATGCATTCTTCTTCTCCTAAAATGTTATAATCTCCTAAATATTGATTGACAAGGCCATTTTGTTGCTTTGCATATAACCGGTGCTTCTCTAAAATTGTTTGTGCAACGCCATCATGAATCATCCTTGCTGTAAGCTCCACCATCATTAGAGACACTGAAATATTTATATTATAGAGTGTTTCCATTATTTTTTTTCGTAGAGCTGGCGGTGTAACGACATAGGATAGTCGTAAGCCAGGTGAAATGGTTTTTGATACACTGGCAATATAAATAACCTTTTCAGGAGCATAGGACGCTATTGGTGCAAGTGGCTTCTCCTTAAGAAAACTATAAATCGCATCCTCAATGACGATTAAACCTTTCTGCCTCGCAACTTCCGCAATCATTTTTCTTGTTTCCATCGACATTGTATGGGTAGTTGGATTATGAAAATCAGGAATAACATAAAGACCTTTTATATGCTCATTTTTACAAGCATATAATAACCCCTCTCTTGACATTTCACCGTTTCTTTGTTGGATTGCTACTAGTTGGATACCAAGCATATTTGCTGCTGTTTTTATACCTGCATATGTAATGGGATCTGTACCGATTCGATCTCCTGGTTGAAACAAAGCAACTAACGTTCCAACAATGGCATTTTGTCCCCCCGCCCCAAGCAATACAGGTTGATCCGTTTGAAAATTGACCTTTTCCAAAAGCTTCATGGCTGCCTCCGTTTGCCACGCAGTTCCTTCAGGTCGTCCGTACTGAAACAATTTGTTAAAATTAGGGTCATTCATCATCTTTTTCATATAACGTGTAATATCCTCATTAGCATGATTTTCTGGCAATACTGGGCCCATTTCGATCATCTGTGAAGATTTATTTGTTGGTAACAACATTTTATTTGTCGCTGCATCAGATGAAACGAATGTACCATTACCGATAGAGGCATAAATAAGCCCCTTCTGGCCACAAAGTTTAAACGCTCTTGTGATCGTGCTTAAATTAACATCTAAAAAATCAGCTAACTCACGCTGAGGAGGCAGTTTGGTGCCTGGCGATAACTTTCCATCTTTTATATCTTGTTCCAGCTGTTCAGCTATTGCTATATATAATGGAGCCGGACTTTTACTTATGTCCGGCTTCCAACTCATTGGATATTCTTCGAACGAATTAACTGGCATATTCTAAGCTAAGCTCCTTCTCTCTCATTTTTTGCATACAATATTTAATTGTCTTGCATACAATGATAATATTGTATGCATATGATGGCAATGATATAATTTTTAAAAAATCAGATAAAAGGAATGAAAAATTATGCAATTTTCAGAAAAGATACTAAATACACCATCCTCATTCATCCGAAATATTTTGAAAGTAACTGAATCAGAGGATGTCATCTCTTTTGCAGGGGGGCTTCCAAACCCAATCTCTTTCCCAGTTGAAGCGTTAAAGGCATCTGCGAACAAAGCTATTTCGGAAAACGGTAGTCGTCTATTCCAATACTCAGGTACACAAGGTTATGCGCCTTTACGTGAGTACATTGCTGCAAAATACCAACGAGTACACGGACTAGATGTCCATGCTGACGATGTATTGATTACAACTGGTTCACAGCAGGCTCTTGAATTAATCGGAAAAGTACTTATTAACAAAGGCGATGGCATCGTAATGGAAGAGCCTGGCTACTTAGGTGCTATTCAAGCATTCACATTAAGTGAGCCAACCTTTTATGGTGTAACACTCGAAAATGATGGATTAAACTTAGAAGAATTAGAGAATGCACTACAACAACCAAATGTAAAATTCGTGTATACAGTTCCAAATTTCCAAAACCCAACAGGTCTTACGTATTCTAAAGAAAAACGTCAGCAAATTTGCGAAATCATGTCAAAATATAATGATGTAGCGTTAATTGAGGATGATCCGTATGGAGAATTACGCTTCCAAGGTGAGCCACTACCATACATTGGTGCTGGTAAATTAGAAAATAGTATTTTACTAGGTTCTTTCTCTAAAACGGTTACACCAGGGATGCGCCTTGGCTTTATCATTACAAAAAATAAAGAATTAATGCATCATATCGAAACTGCAAAGCAAGCAACTGACTTACACACAAATATTTTCTCTCAATATGTCATTTATGATTATCTTGCAAACAATGACTATATGGAGCACGTTCAGAAAATTATAGCGTTATATAAAAATCAAGCAGTTGCTATGCTAAATGCAATGGAGGAGTTTTTCCCAGCACATGTGGAATACACACGACCTGAAGGTGGAATGTTCATTTGGGCTACAATGAACAATGGAGCTTCGTCATTAGATGTCTTCCAAAAAGCGATGGAGCAAAAAGTTGCCTTCGTACCTGGCGATCCATTCTACACATCTAAAACGGGTGTAAATACAATGCGCCTAAATTATACAAATGCAACACCAGAAGTCATCCGAGAAGGAATTAAACGCTTAGGTAGCATTTTATAAAAGTCGTTTAAAAACAAACAAAGTTATAAAAAAGAGATGGTGTGAAATTTTACACCATCTTTTCTTATTTCTCATCATAGTTAAAGGTTGAATAAGAACGAGTTTAAATTTGATGAACATCCACTATTTCAAACCCTTGATTTTAATCTTTTCCCAATAATTTTCTATTTCTAGGATACAATTCAAGACTTCATTTGCAATACCATCAAAAATACTTTCATCAGCACTAGGGGCGTCATACCTAAACCACTATTCGCAAGTGTTCGATAGCTTCCTTCTCCATTCAGGCATGTACTACTTTTACTTTAAATCCAGTTGAATATACTTTATTTGTTCTGCTCATAGAAAAATCCCCTCCAAATAGGACATGTAATTGACTATAATTATAGTCTTTTTTTACATTGTCTACTTAAAGGGGATAATACCAACCATCAGGAGTGATCTTTAACATATTTTATAGTAGTAGGCTACTTCGTTTCACAAAAATCATTCTACTTTTAGATTTACCCACCTAAATACTCTATCTCATTACTTTAATCAAAGCAGCAAGCTCTTCATTTCCGTAGCCTGCATCCAAAGCCCTCTTGAAAAGGCCTTGGGCAAACATCGGAAATTCATTGTTAATTTTAGCTTCTTGAGCTTGTACCATGAAAAGTTCAACTGTAGTCATGCACATATTTATAGAACTCTGTGGGTTATCGTAGGTTTCTGTTTGAATTACTTCACTCTCATACTTAATAACCTCTCCAACAACTTGTGAAACATGGGCAATCATGGAACCGAAATCATCTATGCGTAGTCCATCTGATTCAAGGATTCGTGCCGCGTGGAAAAATCCTAAATATGAACCAAACAAGTATGAAAGAAAGGCTAAGTCTGTAGAAGATGCAGCACTAACTTGCTCTCCAAGATAAGGAACATTCCCAGCTAAGCATTTTAAAATTTGTTCACTCTGTTTATAGGCTATTAAGGAACCTGAAGTGAAAATTGTTGCCTCTGAATTACCCATTTGAAGTGGTGAAGCTGCTATTGCTCCATCAAGATATTCTACATTATTTTCTTGAGCCCATAATTCATTGTCACGTGCTTGCTGAGGGCTACCTGTACTCAACTCAATAAGTACTCGACCTGAGAGAGCCTGTTTGACCTCTTTTGTATCCAAAATACTAATGGAAGCTTTATAATCGGACAAACAAATAATGGACACCTCACTTGCACTTATGGCACTAGCGACACTGGTAGCTAGGATTGCCCCATCTTCTAGTAGAGATTCTGCTTTTTCTATGGATCGATTCCACACGGTCACTTGATAGCCTTTTTTTAGCAATACCCGTGCTAATGTTGCCCCCATTGATCCCAAGCCGATTACTGTTACATTATTCATTTATTGTACCTCCATATCCTATTATCATTTTCTGTATGATTCTTACTTTTTTTATAAGAGTTCTGCGGTATTACTGACATAAAATTGTGTTGTAGCTAGCTCTTTTCCATTTATTATGACTGCTAGCTTATGTTTACCTGGATAATGCTTACGGGTTGTCAAATCTTTAAAATGGTGGCTCTTTATATATCGGCGGCCTTCTTTTTCGAATATGCGTTCCGTCACTTTAAATAATTTTCTAGAAGTCGTTCCATTCGCTTTGACAAAATCAATCGCATATTCCACACGGAGCTTCTGCGATTCAGAGGAGTTAGTCTGAACGGAAAATGAAAAAATAAGCGTCTGTCCAATTTCCAAACTATCCTCTTCTAGCGATAATTCAGTAACTGAAACATCTGGCGAGATTTCAAAACCAAGCAGAAAAAGTACTTCTGAATCTCCCTTTCTTAGTAAACCACGACATCCATGTTTAATAATCCAATCTGTAATGGAATGCGCTCCATACCAGCCATGAGCAAGATCTTTCACTAAATCCGGATGATCTTTGGAAATATCGTTCAAATTGTTAGCCACACTTTTCTGTACATACACAGAAGTATCCTGTTTAAGCTGGTTTAAAATCGGTAAAATGGGTGATGGATTCAATTTGAATGCTTCCAACACAGGCGCCCAAGGTAATCTTGGCCGACACCCCTCGCTGGCTAACCGTCTGATATGATGATTGGGATGGCTCGCCCACTTCAACATTTGATCCATCATCCTTTCGGGATCTTTTAATATGAAAGACCGAACAGCAAACTCTGAACTGGAGAATTGTGTAAATATCTCTAATGCATGAATGGAATCATGCCAATCATCTAGTCCATTCACTTCCACAAAATCTGGAAAGAATAAGTATTCCACTCCAATACATTTAGGTGCAATTCGAGTCAAAATAGATAATGCATCACTATAGGACGTAGGTAAGGTCATTCGTAAAGAAGCGCTTATATGTCTGATACGCTGTTTGAATTGTTCCTTATCCCAATGATCGTCGTAGATTAAACTCATAAACTTATTTGAATCAAAAGCAGGATATTCAAGTTTTACAATATGCGTAAATTTGTTGAAGAAATCCGGTGTGTATTTACCCGCAAATGTATCAGCCATGTTCCATCTCCCTTCTGTTAGGTATCAGTTCCATCCTGATTGAGCGATGGCACTTAACTGACTTTCACAAACCTCTACAAGTTCAAATTAGTCGGGATCAGATGTCTTAGCGTAATCTCCCGTGAATCAATCATCGACACAAAATTTTGAAACTCTGGTATAGACTTGAGTTGCTCTATCGCTGCCAATGCCTTTTCCATATCACACCAATATATGATGTCCGTCCATTGGCTTTCGTCTGGTGTATGTAGCAATGTGCGCCCCTCAAATCCTGATATTTCAAATTTTAAAACCTTGTTAAGTGCGGCAGCTGCCTGACAAAAACGATGCTTGCTAGTCCCCTCCTTCAGCTCAAATAAAACAATTTCCATTACATATTTTTGATTTTCTGGTTCCATTTTTTAGTCACCTTTCATCCTCTTATTGGTGAAGTCAACGTATTTCTAGTCTAGATTCTCGTAGTTTCATAAACATTGACTTCTAGTTTTAATATACGGGATAATAGTGACAACTATTGGCACTATTAATAATTTTTTTAATAGAGGAGGACTATTTTATGCACAAAGCGCAAAGACTTATTCAGCTCATAATGAAGGTCAATGAACGTAAGAAATTTACCATTCAGGAGATGGCGGAAGAATGCGGTGTTTCACGCCGAACGATGATTCGCGATTTAATGGAGCTGAGTGAGCTGGGTGTGCCGCTTTATTCCGAAACTGGACCCAACGGTGGTTATCGTGTTTTGCGTGAAAAAGTGTTACCGCCAATCAGCTTTACAGAACATGAGGCAATCGCATTGTTTTTTGCTTGCCAATCGTTACGTAATTACAAAGCACTCCCCTTCAAAAACGAAGTGAATACAGCATTAGATAAATTTTTCCACTATTTGTCGAGTGAACTAAAGAAAAAGATTGAAAGTATGCAACAACGGCTTATATTTTGGGTGCCTCCACATGAGTTAAATGTTCCGTTCTTAAAGGAACTACTTGAAGCTGCACTGGAGCAACATGTCGTCACTATCCTGTATGAAGCTTCTACTAGCAAAAGTAGAGTAATTCAACCTCTCGGGATTTATACGATGAATGGGTTATGGTACTGCCAGGCCTATTGTTTCTTAGCAGAGGATTATCGAGTGTTTCGTGTAGATAGAGTGAAGGATTTTTCTTTAGACGCAGACCAAAGTTTGAAATTGAACATGACGAATGAGCACATAAAGTCGTGGATCATGCCAACAAATGAGGATAATATGTTAGACCTTGAGGTAGATTTAACACCAGAGGGAGTAAGACGATGTCAATCAGAAGTATGGTTATCCCAGTGGCTTAAACTGCGAGAGGATGGATTTGGTACGATTCGTACAAAAATGAACACTTCGTTTACACCATGGATCGTCCATTTTTTCCTGGGCTTAGGCATAGAGGCCAACGTAAAACATCCCCAGGTAGTACGGGAACAAATAAAAAGCAAGTTACAGGAACTAATCAAACAATACGAATGAAGACAACTTGGGGACCGTTTTTCAGTTACTTAATTTAGTACTCTATTGGTCGTTTTTATATTGAGGGGGTTCATGACAATTTATTGACTGCTTCAATGTGTTGTCATGTGAGGCATGTAGGATGGCTTTGTGATGTTTTAGGAATCATAACAAAAGGACTTGCATACATGAAATTCAATCATAAACGCAAGTCCTATTCTTATTAAACTAAAGCCCCCTTTAGTGCAATAAAGTTTATACTTTTATTCGCCAAAATCATCATAAGGATTAGCGTACAAATCTACATAAAATTCAGCTTCAATACTTGAAGCAAATTTTATGATGTCTTTATCCAGATATAAAGCAAGGGTATTTCACTTTTCTATTTTAATTACAATAAAGAATTTACACTCCAAGGAATAAGCCACTTTTATTTTGTTAATTATTGATGACTTATTTTGTAGCCTACCTATATTTTGTTTTAGTTGGCCATTTACATCACGTGAAAATTGGTAGCCTGTTCCTAAATCCCAACTGTTTAGGGACATACTGATCATAAAGAGCCAAAACAAAACACTCAATTCAATAGGGTATTTTGTTACCTAACTTTGATTTGGGAATGCTTATTAGATTTATTTTGTATATTTATAAATCTTTGTTGCACGAAGCACCTGTTAGTTTAATAAAGAAAAAAGAGCTGCCAAAGCAACTCAATGATCTTTAATTAACGCACCCCGTTAGCCATCCATGAAGCGCAAAAATCTGCTCTTCACCACAGAAAATGAAAGATGATTAAGTTCTTTCATGGGAGTTTAAGTACATTTTTTTACAATATCTTTAGGTTAATTAAAGTAATATATATTATAACTTTTTTAGAGATATGCTTATTTTACGTAACGTAATATCTCGACGGCTGCCTTAAAACGTTTATCTAGGTCATTGGAATTAAGTGCTTCATACAACACACTAAGAGCATCGTTTATGATTTCTGTCGGTACAGCCTCAATATAGTTTTCGACACCACGGGAAGGTTCTGTATTGATAATGCCCTGTTCTCCTATCAGTAAATCTAATTGTGCATCCTCCAATGGATATTTGAATTTAGTTACAGTGCCACGATGTCTCATTAATTCTTGGAGTTTTGGATTAAGGTCTTCATAAGTCACGGTTGCTAATAATTCAAACTCCCGTTGGTGACACATACCATCGTTATCATTATCAAATTCTTCAACATATTTGTAAGGTCCTACCTTTATAATGTGAACATTGTGATGGTGACCCTGGAATAAGACTACTGAATCCTCCTTCATTGTGTTAACGAAAGCCCAAATATTCCCTAAATCCACTCCAATAGTTCGTTCATTATCTTCAGGACGATCCTTTTTTAAACGTTCCCTTATTTCTTCTTTTGATACTCCCTGAAGGTTTCCAATTCCCGGCCAACCTATGCAGATAATGTGATATTTTAGGAATTCGTTTAGTCTGATTGTTCCGTGTGGTTTGGTTTTAATCTGAAAGATATTCATTCTATTCCCTCCAACTCCCTCACGTTTCGCGAGGGTTATAAAATGATTATATTCAGATTTTCAATCCCTGTCAATCCCTCACGAATCCTAACGCATACTCCTGAAAATATAACCTGTGTATTAACCGCCCCACTTCTTGTTCAACTATCCTGCTTACGTTAGTTAAGTAAGACAAGATAAAATCATAAAAAATTTGTTTACATACGTTTGAAGGTTGTCAGCCTAAGATAAATTTATGATTCACTTCTTTTTTTGATCCCTTTTTTTCTTAATACCACTAAATCATTAATAATTGCCTTCTTACAATAAGATCTTTTAAAATACTTTCATCCAATTTCAACTCCTCACCATTATCTATGGTAAGAGTATGACCCAATGGTTTTTGTTTTACTCGAGGTCTTACTTGGACCTTACCCCTTCTTCTATTATATTTCTTAGAATTTAGGGTATTACCTTTATTTGTCAATTTATTAGATGATTTTTTAGAAAAGCAAAATAACCTCTTAAGGGCAAGACCCAAAGAGGTTAAATAAATTTGTTGCCTGTTTTTATTGAGTGTCTTCGTCACCTTTGTACTCCAAAATCTCACCTGGCTGACAATCCAAAGTCTTACATATCGCTTCTAATGTTGAAAAACGAACCGCTTTTGCTTTCCCATTTTTCAGAATAGAAAGATTCGCCATAGTAATTCCAACCCTTTCTGAAAGCTCCGTTACGCTCATTTTTCGTTTTGCTAACATCACATCAATATTAATAATAATTGCCATACCATCCACCTCAGACCGTCAAATCATTTTCTGATTTTATATTAATCGCTTCTTGTAGAAGCCGTTGGAGGATAGCAGCAAAAACGGCGATAATCAACGAAGCAAAAATGATGATGAGTCCCATTATTCCAATAGGAGGGTCAACTTTCTTTGCTATAAAATGGAAGAGTGGCAAACCTAATACATACAAACCACTGATTATAATCGCACAGCACTTAATGTTCTTTAACGCCTTTACAGATAATTCCGAGAACGCTGTGTTCTCGTCAATATACCGTAAAAGATTAAAAGCCTGATAGAGAGCAAAGTAAAAAGGCACAGCCGATCCATACATCACGATGAAAATGAGATATTTCATTAAGGGAATATTTGGATACAATTTCAATGCGAAATTCGCCATATGGGGTACTAAAAATATACATAAAGCAAGAACTGCAATTCCAGCCAGAAAAATAATTACCTTTAAGAAAGTTGTTGAACCTCGTTTAACATTCATATTAAGCACCTCACTTATTTAATAACATTATAAATTTAACACACAATTTATCGTTTTGCGATAAATCTGTATTGTTTTTTATTATATTATTATTGTTATTTATATATCCTTTTAATTTTGACATTCATTAAAATATTCACAATAAAAAACTCGCCCCATAACTAATGGATCGAGATATAAATTTGTTTTTATTTATTCGACTTTCATTTATATAGTTGAATTTCAGTACCCGACTTTGTTATCATTCGACATCAACTAAACTGCTCCGTTAGTGAAGTATTTTTTTCTATGTATACTCTTTCTAGCAAATTGGAAATAACTTCTCTATAAATAATATTTTTGGAGGAATGTATTTTGTTAGTGTCAAAAGCATGGGAAACATATGAATCTGAAAAGAGAATTGAAGGTTTTTCTTTACAAACTTTAAAAGCATATCATCTTCAGGCGACATTACTTACTCGCTATTTTGAAGATGTTGATATTGAGACACTTACGACTATTCAACTAAAAGAGTACTTATCAAAATCTAGTGTGTATCTTAAATCCTCTAGTCTTGCTCATCGAATTCGTTTTATGAAATCATTTTTCCGTTGGTCACATGAAGAAGGACATATATCTAAAAATCCAGCAGTTAAAATAAAAGAACCAAAAGTCGGAAAACGAATTCCAAGTTTTTAACCGAAAGAGAAATTGAACATTTAAGAGAGGCGTGCCATACTCCCCTGGAAAATGCGATATTTGAGTTTATGTTTTCAACAGGATGTAGAATTGGAGAAATTGTTTCACTAGAGAAGAATAGTATTAATTGGTCAGAACGCTCTGCAATCGTTAGAGGTAAAGGAGATAAAGAAAGAGAAGTTTACTTTAATATCCGCTGTGATATTTGGTTTAAAAGATACATTGAAAGTCGTCAAGATAGAGATCCAGCAATTTTTGTTACTGAAAGAAATCCACATCGTATGAGTATTGCACAAATGAGGTATATCATTAAACGAATCTCCAGTCGTGCTGTAATTAATAAAGATATACACCCCCATCAATTAAGACATAGTTACGCTACACACCTATTAAACAATGGTGCACCCATTGAAGTAATTCAAAGTTTAATGGGGCATGAAAAAAGTGAAACTACTCGGATTTATGCACAACTAAGTGGAAAGCTTAGGAAGGAATTTTATAAGAAATATTTTTAGTTTATTTAAAACAGAGAAACACCATAATAAATGTATCTCTGTTCAATTAATGCACCTCGTTTGTTTAAGTACTATTCTTCACAAACTAACTATTAGATGGTTTAGTTGTATTATTTTTGAAATGGGGACTGATAAAAATTCAACATTCTCGTTAAGATTCCCATTGCATTCGTTAAGAATATATTTATTGATTCCTTCTTCAGTCTCAACTATTATTTTTTTGCAGCTATATTCTTCAATAAAATCCCCATCAACACTATGAGAAATATTAATTTGTTCTCCATCAAATGCTAAAGTACTAACCCCTCGTTGTCCCTCTATCCCATACTGTACATAGTTAATTTCAGCTTTTTTTTGATTTTTTATATTCTCAACAAATCTATCTAAACTATCTAAATTTTGAATATCACCGTGCTCATTTATCACTTCTTCAATATTATTTGATTGACATCCTACCATTAATAGCAAAAGCAATCCAACAATAACAAACCTCATTTTCTCCCTCCTTCTGCGTGTAAATATTACACTAAAAAGTTCTATAACCTTCTTCCACTATCCTGCTTCGTTAGCACAAGAAGCGATTACTCTAATTAAACAATCGCACCCCGATAGTTTAAGTGTATTCATTCACAAATAGTTATTTCAACAAAATGGGTCACAGTTCAAAAACAAAATTAAAGAGCATCATTCATGAATGATACTCCTCTAAAAACTGCACTTATTTATGATACGGTTCAGCGAAACTATTGTAAAATTCCTATACAAATAAGGTCAACCAGTAAAAACTGGTTGACCTTATAATACGAAAGCACCTATTAGTTTATGTGTATTTATTCACATTGTATCAACTAACATTAAAGGCTACCCAAATATTGTATTTTCATTCAATCGGAACATAAATATCTGTCTTGCTCTTGGCTTTGAAGTTTTTTGGTGGCTCAGTAACGTATAATTCAAATGGGAATGAATCTCTCGGTGTGTATTCGCCTTTATTCAGTAACCAATCAGAATAAGCATATTTCCAAGCTTCTTCATACTCACCCAGCGTTAAATTGTAATGTAATACTGCGTATTTTCCGCCAAAAGTCATCGTACCGATTTGTCCTTCTTCTTCAATTGCAGTATCTGATGGAACCGTCATTGCTACGCTAGTTCGTAAATTTTTTGAATCAGTTACGAAAGGATTGTCATGGTATATAGTCATTACCTTTGTGACATTATCTTTGATAAGATCATATTTTTTTGCGAATTTGAATAGTTCATTGAACATCTTACGACTATTTTTTCTATACTCGACATAATTTCCTTTGAAGCGTACATAGATTACTTTCATTTCAATATTTTCTACTGTGATCGTTGGTTTTTCCATTAATATCATCTCCCTTAACTTAAGTATAGGGGAGACTATCTGCTATTTCTTGTCGTTTCTTGCTTTCCTGTATTCTAATGGAGACATTCTCATATACTTCTTAAAAGCTTTGTTGAAGGTACTTGCATCATTGTAGCCATATTGGAGAGCAATATCTGTGATGCTCAAATCATTGCGGACTGCGAGGAATATCCCTGATCGTTCCACTTTTATTCTGGTAACAAACTGTTTCACCGTCTCGTCACTGTATTTGCTAAATATTCGATGGAAATGATATTTGGACATATTTGCATTATTTGCTAAGTCATCTAGTGAAATTTTTTCACTCAGATGGCTTTCATTATAATCTTCGGTCTTGTTCACCAATCGAATATATTCATCCATGTCTTCACGCCAATCAAGTCTTTTATTCATTATAACAAACACTATGGGATTACTGGAACATTTATTCAAAATCTCACGATACAAGTACGAACATTATTTTTCATCCGTTCGCATTTACGCCTTTATTTTCTGTTCGAATGATCCAGTGACCTCTTCTTCAACTATCTGCCTGTTAGTGGATCAAGAAAAACTGAAATAATAACATTTCGGTTCAACTTTTTTATAAACGGTGTAATTTTTTCAAGACTATCTCTTATTATATAATAAGTTCAAATTTCCGCTTTACTATCACTTGTGATACGGTTCACCGAAACTAATATTATATTCGTAATAAAAATAGATTTCCTTATTGGACTAAACTCCCTCTATAAACATTGATGTATCAACGGTTTCCACCACCCCGTGGTGAAGAAAAAATAATTTCCCACTTCATTTATAAACAGTGTTTTGAATTTATAGTTATAATTTACAAGCTAGGTGTACGCTTCGCTAAAACTAATGTAAATCATTAGCTTTTTTATCCACTATGTGATGCACAATGGATCTCTGCGATACTTATGACGACGCACCCTCCCATGTCTCTTAGCGCCATTTGCGCTTACATTCCTTCGTTCGGTCTATTCATAAGGCAGAGGCCTGCTATGCTGCACCGGAGACTCATAGTCTGAGTTTAGTTATTTTGCTGGCTTCTCCGTGTCATCCTTCTTTTTATAGTTCGATGAAAGAATTGATTACGCTGCCTCTGCGAGACAGTAGAGGTCATTCATCATATGTTGCTCGTTAAAAAAGACTTTCTTTTTGCATATGCCATGTAATACCTTCAGTAATTTACCACAGAGTATCACCATTGACTGCTTTCCCCTTAAGGGATTTTGTTGTCGCGTTGTGTAGTATTTATGAAGCTGTTTGAACGCTTCATTATGACGAATTAGCGGTACTATTACTTTAAATAAAGTGTTTCTAAGCTTCTTTCGTCCTCGTTTAGAGATATGTTTTTGTCCCTTATGTTGACCAGACGAGCTTTCACGTAATGTTAAACCCGCTAGTTTTATAAGTTGGCGTGGATTTTCATAAAGTGAGAAGCTTCCTACTTCTGATAGTAAATCAACTATTGTCGCATCTCCTAAACCAGGAACTGAAGCCAGTATTTCATATTCCATTGTTGTTTGTGCCATTTCTGCTAATTGATTATTTATAGTTTCAATTTCAGTTTCTAATAACCGATACTGACGTAAGAGCTTGGCGATTTCATGTTGAGCCATCTGTGTTCCTTCTGTCAGTCCGATAGAGTTTTTCGCGGCTTCAATAAGAAGCTTGGCTTTCGGTAACTGTGGGGCTCTCATTCCCTTTACCTGTCGGTAAAGAAAGACCAACTCTTCAGCTGTTTTCTCTTTAATATCTTTTGGTAATGGCGTCATTTCTAGTGTTGCAAGTGCCATCTTCCCGAAATTAGGAAAAACTTGAGTAAACTCTGGAAAGTAGCGATCAAGCCAACGAATGATTCGGTTTTTGATACTAGTCAAATCCTCCGTCAATTTTGAACGAAGAGTAGAACCAATACGAAGCTCAGCTTCAATGTCTTTCAGTATACGTGGATAGCTGAAACGTCCATCCTTTAATAAGCGAGCGATGACTAGTGCATCTTTTTATCCAAATGATCCTGAAGGAGTTGAATAATCAATGAAGCAAGATTTTACGAGCGTGCAGAACATCTACATTATTTGCGGTAAGACCGATATGCGTAAAGGTATTGACGGTCTCGCAGCACTCATTCAGGATTCTTTTAAACTTGATCCATATAGTGATTCCATCTTCTTATTTTCTGGAACGAGTAAAGACCGTTATAAATGTTTGTTTGTATTTTGATGGAGATGGCTTCGCCATACTTTATAAACGATTAGATAATGGCAAACTGCAATGGCCAAAAGATGAAAAGGAAGTACGTAACCTTTCACAAAAGGAACTTCGCTGGCTTTTAGAAGGTTTATCGCTTCAGCAACCAAAAGCGATTATGAAATCTGCAAAAGGTGTCTTTTAAACCCACCTTAAGATGGTATAATAATCCACAACTATACTGAACGGAAATGTGGTGAATGATTTGACGAACGTTCCTAAGCGAGAAAATCAAAATGAACAATTAATTCGAATGCTTGAGCAACAATTAGCTCAGTCAAATCGACAAATCGAAGCATTGACTGAACAAGTTCGCCAATTAACCAAGGCTTTATACGGTTCAAAATCGGAAAAATCAAAGTATCAAGCACCAGACGGACAAGGTTCTTTATTCGATGACGATCCGTCTTTTAACGAATCTGAGCACACAGAAGAACAAAGCACAGCGACGATTACTTACACTGTTAACCGTAAACTACATAAGAAAAAACGGAATGATTCTTTTCATGAAGGGATTGAAATAGAAGAAATTCATCATCACCCCACCAATACACAATGCGACTGTTGCCTTGGCCAAATGACCGAAGCCGGTACAACTATTGCGCGTGAAGAAGCAAAATTCATTCCTGCAAAAATGATGCGCATCCAGCATATTGAACATGCCTACGAGTGCAAGCACTGTAAAATGGATGCCACACAAAAAGCACAAATGAAACGTGGGAAAGCCCCACAAGCTGCCATTCAGCGAAGCATTGCGGGACCTACCGTTCTAGCAAAACTCATCTATGATAAGTTCATCCAATACTTGCCCCTTTACCGTCAGGTAAAGGAGTGGGAACGATATGGCCTGCTTACGAATGATAAGAACTTATCAAACTGGGTAATCCGTGCAGCAAAAGATTGGCTTCTACCGGTTTATGAACAGATGAAGCAGACATTAACAGCAAAATCTGTTCTACATGTGGATGAAACCTATGCGCAAATAATCAAACGTTCAGACGGAAAATCTGGTCAATCGAACGCCTATAATTGGGAATTCCGCAGTGTGCCAAGCCAAGGACCGATCATTGTTCTTTTTCAAAGTGCATTATCGAGAAGTCGTTCTGTACTAGAAGAATTTTCAGAAGGCTTTAAAGGAACCATGATTTGTGATGGTTCTTCGGCATACGGTAATGTCACGTTCGCCAACTGTTGGGCGCATGTGCGACGTTATTGGCTGAAAGCCGATAGCAAAAACGGGCAAATTGGCGTGGATTACTGTGATCAACTGTATCACCTAGAACGACAATTCAAGCATCTTTCACCAGGTAAACGCCGAAAATCACGGCAAAAACATTCAAAGCAGATTGTAGAGAAATTCTTAAAATGGGTGGATGAATCACCTTTCTTCGGAAAAAATGCCTTAGCCAAAGTTGCGGAATACACATTAAATCGTGTACATGGATTAAAAGCTTTTCTGTTCGACGGTAGGATTGAAATCGATAATAATCCGGCTGAAAATGCGATTCGTCCAAATGTGATTGGTCGTAAGAACTGGTTTTTCTCTGTTAGTGAAGCAGGCGCTAAAGCGAATGCCATCTGTTTAAGTTTGGCTGAAACGGCAAAAGCAAACGGCATCGATTTCTATCAATACCTAGTGACGTTAATGACAGAATTGCCAAATTTACCGATTCACCAGCAGCCAGAGATTTTAAATAATTACATGCCTTGGTCGAAAAAAATCCAAGCCACATGTACAAACTAGCCATCTATCCAAAAAAAATTAGGATAGATGGCCATTCGTCGTGTGTACCGAAAAGGTGCGCTTTTTTTTTATATTTTGGGCTTACTCTATATCGGAGAAATTGTAGCGCAAACAATTGAGTCTACACAAGATACGTCATTCGTTTTGGATACTTTATATCAATTCTACCGCAAGGCTGCATCTTGCATAGCGATCAAGGTTCTGTGTACACATCATATGCGTATCAAAAATCAGTCAAAGAAAAAGGAATTACCCTAAGCATGTCCCGCAAAGGCACGCCCACTGATAATTCCCCAATTGAAACGTTCTATCTCGACGGAATCTACCGCACGACAAATGCGCATATGATTCAAATCGTCGAAGACTAAATTACCTATAATAACAATATCCGTATTCAAACAAAATTTAACAGCCAGTCCCCCATACCTGAATGAAAACACTGCTATCATTCAAAAAATAACGTTACATCTGCCAGTTTACTTAAGCTAAAATGCTCTCTGACTGTATAATAGTTGGTTTATAGGAATTTCGCAACTTCATGTACCTACAATAATTTAGATTACAATTATGTTTATATAGTAACTAATTCAGCTTTCTTTTTCTTAAGTGGTGCAAGCTCTGGTAGACGTACCCAACTTAAACCAAGCGTTCCTTCACCTGCATGAACCGCTACACAAGCACTTAGTGGTAATACGGAGAAGTTTATGAGCGGATATTCGTTCTCTAAAGCTTTTTTCCAAGCGGTTGCGCCTTCTTCATCATTACAGTGAATAATTGCAACTTCAGGGATAATACTTTTTTCTAGGTCTGTATTTAAAACATTTTGTACATATGTTTTAGCTCTAGTCGTAGCGCGTACTTTTTCTTTCATAACGGGCTTTCCATCTTCAAATGATATGACAACTTTAATATTCAACAAGTTACTTAAAAATGCTTGAGTCCCTGAAACTCGACCACTTTTATGTAATTGTGATAAGTTAGCCGGAATAAATGAAAGCTCACTGTTATCTGCCATCTCATTGATTCTTTCAACAATATAGCCAGGTTCAAAACCTTCACGCTCTAACTGCTGACCGAGTTTAATCATTTTCATCATCGGAAATGACCCGATTTTTGAATCCACTGGATATACTTCAAATTCAGCTTGACCAGCTGCTGTGAAAGTGCTTTGATAAGTGCCCGAAAGATGTTGAGAGGTATGAATTGCAATTGCACATGTATACCCTTGTTCTTTTAATGATTTATATAAGTCTACAACTTCACCAATAGCAGGTTGTGATGTCTTTGGATTTTTTTTAGCATTTCGTAGCTTTTCGTAAAACTGATCATGTGTCATATCAACAGTTTCGCGTAAAGCCCCTTCTTCGAACACTATATTAAGTGGTAATACGTGAATTTGATTGTCCTGTATGAACTTTTCATCTAACAATGCTGCTGTATCTGTAACCCATGCAATTTTCTTTCCCATTTAAAAGTAATCCCCTTCATCTATCGTAGAATATTATTCATTTTATCTTATGCAACTATACACAGATAAGATCATCATGAGTAGTGATATTTATAATACTGTATTTTTTTTACAATCTTCGACATTATTTCGACAATAATTGCGATAAAAATAGCATTTTATAAGCATACGGTAAGCTATCTAATATTTCATTCGCTAATTGTTGGGCGCATATACGACGTTATTGGCTGAAAGCCGATAGCAAAAATGGGAAAATCGGCTTGGATTACTGTGATCAACTGTATCGCTTAGAACGGCAATATAAGCATCTCTCACCAGGAAAGCGTCGTAAAGCACAGCAAAAGCAATCAAAACCGATTGTCGAAAAGTTTCAGGAATGGGTAGATAAATCGCCATTCTTCGGAAAAAACACCTTGGATAAAGTTTCCAAAAACACATTAAATCGTGTACATGGGTTAAAAGTTTCTCTGTTCGATGGTCGGATTGGAATTGATAATAATCCAGCTGAAAATCCGATTCGTCCTAATGTGATTGGCCGAAAGAACTGGCGTTTTTCTGTGAGTGAAGCTGGTGCTAAAGCGAATGCACTGTTTGAGTCTGGCTGAAACAGCAAAAGCGAATGGTATCGATTTCTATCAATATTTAGTTAAACTAAGGATGGAGCTGCCGAATTTGCCGATCCATCAGCAACCCCAAATTTTAAATAAATACATGCCTTGGTCGAAAAATATCCAAGCCACATGTGCAAAATAGCCATCTATTCGAAAAAAATTTCAGATAGATGGACATTCGTAGTGCGGTCCGGAAAGGTACGCATATTTTTTATATTTCGGGCTTACGCATAAAAAACGATAGGCATTCGAAAATTTAATTTGATAAGAAGTTTTAAATTTTTTGCTTACATTCATATGAAGCATACAAACAGCTCCTTAATAAATATTCTTACACGCATATTCTCATCTTATCCCTTCTTGCACTAACCTGCACCGTTAGTCAAAGATTCGAGTAGCTAAAAAACCTTACGTTATTGACCACTTGTATAACAAGAATAATTCCCATTACTTAAGAAAAGGCGACTACCCTAATGGTTATAATGTATCGTTTTTGCTTTAATTTTTTGTATCGAGTACATATTTTTTATAATTTAAGTCAATGACTTTAATTAACCCAAATAAAGGTACAAAATATAAAAAAAAGGCGTACGGTATATATCCTGCACCAACTGATAAAATTAGTGCCGGAAAAGTTGATGCAATATTCCAGGGTACTAAAGGAGCAATAATTAAAGCAGTATTTCCAATATCGAGTGCAAGATCAGATTTTTTTATATTTCTTTTTATATAGATTTTACTCATAAGTTGATGAGCGGTTATTATTGCAAATGTTTGACTACAGCCAATAAAACAACCAGCAATACTTGCTAAAATCATAGAAAAAAATGTTCCAAACTTTTGACTTGTAATTTCTAAAATGGTCTCGAAATCCTTAAGCATTTTTGTCCCTTCAAAGATTCCTGCATAACATGATGAGATTATCACTATCAAAATTGTTTTAAGCATTGGTAGTATCCCGCCACCATATAAAATATTCGAAATATTATTGTGAGAATTCATTTCAAATCCAAAAATAATAAAATGAACTATTTCACCAAATGATCTAGATTGAAGCAAAAGACTTTCTACACAAGCAATCATAATACTAACTAACAAGGCTATACGCACATCAATTTTAAAAATTACGAATATCAAAATAATAAGTGCAGGTATTAGAACCATTAAATTTAGATTAAAGGAATTTTGAAGTTCAGTATTTATATTTAGTGACTTAATACTAAGTGGGTTTTTTATTGATAAGATCACATAAATACTAACAGTTATAATAAACGGAACTACGGTTGATAAGGTCATTCTTTTTAAATTAATATAAAGATTGGTTTCAGTTAAAATCGCAATCAAATTAGCACTAGATGATAATGGAGAAATTCTCTCTCCAATATATGCAGCAGTTATTATAGCACCTGCAATTAAATCAAGATTTATATTACTTGCTTTAGCCAAAGTAATAAATACAATGCCAATTGTACCTACCGTTCCGAAAGATGATCCTATAATGAATGAAACAACTAAAGTAATAAAAAAAACTGAGATGATGAAAAGATTTGGATTAATAATTTTTATCCCATAAAATATAAAAGCAGAAATCGTTCCACTACTCATCCAAATAGCAGTAGATACGCCAATTAATATCAAAAGAATATAAATTTGATTTGTTTTTAATGCACCTTTTAATAACATAGTTAATATTTCTTTTATCTTATATCCTCGTTTTAATGCTAGTAATATTAAAATACTTAAACCAAATAAAAGAGGATAAAAAATGTAAATGTTCTTAAGGATGCAAATAATCAATGTAATAAATAATATTAAAAGTGAAAATACTATATCCATAAAACTCTCTCCCAAATAAAGAATAGTTTTATTTTACTAAACACTTATATATAATAAAAATATCTAAATGATATATCATTAATAGTATTTAGGAATAAATTAAATTGGAGATGATTTTTTATGGATATCAAACAACTTAAATATTTCCTTGCCATTGCTGATGAAGGCAACATTACTAAGGCAGCAGAAAAATTGCATATGGCACAACCACCACTTAGTAAACAATTGAAAATATTAGAAGATGAATTGGGTATACAGTTATTCGAAAGAAATACTAGAAATTTAAAAATCACAGAATCAGGGGAAAGATTACAATACAGAGCGAAACAAATTATTGATTTACTCGAAACTACAGTTAAAGAATTAAAGGATTTCGACGAAGGCAAGTGTGGTATTCTAAAAATCGGAACTCTTGCAGTTACCGGTGATGCAATACTGCCCGATCAAATATATAAGTTCAATCAAATATACCCTAATATCGGATTTCAAATTATACACCGTAACACACCCGAGATTTTGGATATGTTAAAAAAGGGATTAATAGATATCGGTATTGTCAGAACCCCTATCGATTCAGAATATTTGGATTCTATTTTACTGCCAGAGGAACCTATGGTGGCGGTTACTGTTGGAGAACCATTTTGGAAGGAAAATGAATCTTCGAAGATAGCAATATCGGATTTATTTGAACAACCATTACTCGTACACAATAGATATGAGAAAATGATAACAATGGTATGTCAAAATGCGGGATTTGAACCAAAAATAATTGGCAGAATCGATGATACTAGATCAATTTTACTTTGGGCAAATTTAGGTATTGGTATTGCAATTGTCCAGAGAGATTGGCTACAATTATTTAAAAATAATGACTTTAAATATAAAGAAATTTCTGAAAAATCATTACTTACTCAGACGGCTATTGTTTGGATGAAAAATCAATATATGACTACTACAGCACGTCATTTCATTGAAACATTTCTCAAAGAATAAGTACAAAATTGAGTATTTTGGGGGCCTCCTCTCTTTTAAGAAAGCCTGCCGAAAAGACGACTACCTATTAGGTCTATCCAATTGCTCTCCTCTTAGCTCATTTTTTTACAATCTGTGTACTTAGTGCTCAAGAAAGGATTTAGACTGCTGTATCTTTAAATGAAACTGATAAAAAATATCTTAGAGAAAAACTTAATTTTCTTTAATTCGACGGAAATGTGGAAATGAACCTTTAAATCCTTTCTCTCTTAGGATTGGTATTACTAATTTTCTTTAAAGAAGAAACCATACTATTTCTTTCAACTGACATTTGTTAAAAACCTCAATTCTAAAAAAATTAAATCTTTTCCGTATAGATTCTCCCTAATATAAACATTTCCCTTCTTCAAGTAACCTGCCCCGTTCGTATTTGAAATGACGGATACTTATGATAATTTACGATTATCGGAATTTCAAACAGTTTAATCGAAATAGTTAATTTTACTTTATCTTTGCACCAGAATCACACAATACCCTCCTATCAATTCAATCCTTTTATAATCATTCTGAATGTTTTTTTCTTGTTAAAAGGTTGCTATCCGTTGGAGATAGTGACTTAAATAGCATCTTGATCTGTAATGACCATTTTCTAATCATAAATATTTCTAATTATAACTATCACTAATCTATATTTCACTTAATGATTGAACTAATATAATGTAAAACAAAAGAGAAATACTGTGATACATACAAGGAGATGTAGTAGTTATGTCGCAACATTTATTTAAAGCAATCATTCTTGCATTTGCCTCTGCCATTCAAGGAGCAGCTATGTCTATTTTCTTATTTCCTCATTACATTCCATCCGGTGGTGCTGCCGGAATAGGTGTGTTATTAAATTACATATGGGCTGTGCCATATGCAACGAGCATTTGGATATTAAATGCGGTGATGGTAATTGCCGCCTTCAAGTGGCTTGGAACAAGCAACGCAGTGTGGACAATGTTTTGTGTCGGCGCAGCTGCCTTCACTATCCATTCACTTTCTCCACACATTCATCATCCAATTGGAAATGTATGGGTCGATTTAGTAATTGGAGCCTTTTTATTTGGTTTTAGTGTGGGAATTTTATTTAAAATGGGGGCTTCTTCAGGAGGAATGGATATTTTAGCTCTTATTATATCATCTTTTATAAAGCGACCTCCCGGAAGCATATTATTTTGGATTAATAGTTTGATATTACTTGTTGCCGGTGTCGTGATCGATTGGAAAGTGATCATGTATGCCCTGATTTGCCAATGGTTTGGAACAAAGCTGATTGATATCATCGGAAAGGGAAGCGTTTCTATACCTGTACTAAAGAAATATTCTGGTGCAAAAACTTTAAGATAATTGCAAGTAATCTCTAAATCTTTGACATCCTTATACGATTATCAAAACGCAAACCCTGTAGGATAGTCAATGGTGTAGCCCTGGATGGAATAAAGTTTGATTAAATTAACTTAATAAACCTTGATATAAGAGCAAATAGAAAAGCGTGTTTTGAAAAAAGTTTGATCAAAACACGCTTTTTTTCTCAATTGAAATTAACTGTCTATTCCACTAAACTGCACAGTTAGTTCAATAAGAAAAAAGAGCTACCTATGCAACTCAATAATCTTTAAGTAAAGCCCCCATTAGTAGAATAAGTAAATTCTTCTTTTGGTTACAGAGTAGGTCAGTACTTTTGCTTTAGTCTTCGTCTATGATGTAAGAAAAAGAAACGTTATTCCAAAGCCAATCTCGGAAAAATCCTTCTACTGCTTTTTTATCGCTTTATCGTCCATTTCTTCAACTATAACTAATTCTTGTAAAGTGACGGCTTCTTTCACTTGTTTTGTAGACACTGAAAAAGTAACGGTTTTACTCATTAATTAATACTCCTGTTTTCCTCATATTTTAGTTCTAGTATTACTAAATACCGTACCTCTTATTGAACTAAACTGCCCCGTTCGTTGAAGAGCAACAATCTTTACGAAAACAGCCTTAAATAAAGATCATCTGGCCCAATGGATACACATTCCAGTTATAAATTTAGTTTGGATAATAGATAGTCATACTTAATCGTGTTAGCGTATCACTAGGATTCATGTAGATGTGTGGACGATCTGCTTTAAATCTAATGGAGTCACCACTCTTTAAGTGAATTTCGTCTTCATTGACTCTAATCACTAGTTCACCATCAAAAACGGTGATAAACTCCTCTGTGCCATCTTTATGAGCCTCAGCGCTTAATGTCCCTTTTCTTTCAATCTCCACCGTGTATATTTCAAAACGGCTATCCTCTTGAAAAGGAAAATATGGATACACTCTATACCGTCCATCATCCTCAGATAATATTTGAACATCTTCTCTAACAATAATTTCGGTATCAGGCTGAGGATTATTAATTAGAGTAGTAAAGGAAACTTTTAACCCATTCGCTATTTTCCAAATAGTTGTAAGAGTTGGACTGGACTCTCCCCTTTCAATTTGTCCTATCATCGTTTTACTTACTCCGCACAATTGAGAAACTTTTTCCAAGCTTAATTTTTCTTTCTCTCGAATAGCTTTTAAATTTCTAGCAAAGATAAGTTGAATTTCTTCCATTACATAACCCCTCTTCAAATGTACAATATAACGACCATTATGTATAATAAAAAGACGGACGTTATATTGTTTATTTCAGACATTATAACAAACAAATTCAAGGGGGGGCCACAAATGCCTTTATTTTCTTTTTTAGTATTCGTTATAATCACTAGCTTTACACCAGGTCCTAACAATATCATGGCAATGACATTTGCAAACAAATATGGATTAACAAGAACTCTTCAATTTTGTATAGGTGTTGGGGTTGGATTTTTAGCGATTACAGGGTTGAGTAGTTTATTTAATAGGGTCCTTACAAATATCATGCCAATGATCGAATTTCCTTTGACCATTCTTGGTGTAGGCTATATGTTGTATTTAGCTTTTAAAATACTAACGAGCAAAGAGAATGATAATGATAAAGAAGAGGAAAACAAACGAAACTTATTTTTAGTAGGCGTCTTATTACAATTCATGAATCCTAAAGGTATTTTGTTCGGCATTACAGTAGTAGCAACCTATATTCTTCCCTATTATTCTTCCTATGTCAGCTACTTTCTTTTTTCTTTATTTTTAGGAATGGTAGGTATAATGAGTACATTCAGTTGGGCCCTATTTGGTTCAGTTTTTCAAAAAATTCTACAACAGTATCGTCAATCGTTTAATATTGTGATGGCTCTTTTATTAGTGTATAGTGCGATTTCAATTCTCGTTCATTAATAGGATAATCTGTACAACGTAAAAAACAACCCTCTTCGTGCGCTTTAGCGTCGAAAAGGGTTGCTTCACTTTAATCTGAAATTATTTTGTATATGTTAAAACTGCATTTTTCTTGAATTTAGCTAAAGCTTGTGTTGCCTCATTTTTGTTTGTATACTCAAAAATTCGAACATCCTTTTTATCAAATACTGTAATAACCCACATAATTAAATTCTCCCTTCCAATTCGTTTTTGTAATATAACAACCACCAATAATTGTGATACTTTTTTCAAACTGTTTTATAACAATTCCTTACTTGATTCTTATTTTACGCTGATTTTTTTAAAAATAAAGCCTTATGTGAAGCCCTTCACAAACTGTTCAATTTCAAAACGCTTTCATTGAACAATTTGTGAAAACCTGATTTTTCAAGGCATAAAAACAGTTCTTTTCGTTTTATTATCCGTCACTTTTTTTCATTTATATGCCAATCGTAGGGTTTCGACGATGCTGAGCACTTGGTCATGCTACCTGAGCAGTTTTTCTTGGTAACCCGAGCACTTTACCCTCCTACCTGAGCGTTTCTCCGTTGAACCCGAGCACTTTCCCTCCTACCTGAGCGTTTTCCCGTTGAACCCGAGCACTTTACCCTCCTACCTGAGCATTTCTACGATTTTATCCGCCCAACAGAAAAACAGAAAAAGCCATATGTACGCCTTTTCCACGACGCACATACGACTTTCCAATTCGATGATAATTAAGTAGTAGTAGTAGATTTTATTTCATAAGTTTTTATTTAACAAAATGCTTCTTCTTGCTTCTCTGATAATTCAATGTCAAAGCCTAAATCCTCAAGCATACGATAATCACTGTTTGCTTCTTGTCCTTCAGTTGTTAAATAATCCCCAACAAAGATACTGTTTGCTGCATATAAGCCTAGTGGCTGAAGTGACCCAAGATTGACTTCTCGACCACCAGAAATGCGAATTTCCTTAGTTGGATTAATATAACGGAACAACGCTAAAACTTTTAAGCAATAACGTGGATTTAATTCTTTTGTCCCTTCTAGTTTCGTGCCATCAATCGCATTTAAGAAGTTGACCGGAATGGAATCCGCGTCTAATTGATGAAGTGCACGCGCAATATTCACGACATCTTCTTTTGTTTCTTTCATACCAATAATGGCACCTGAACAAGGTGAGATTCCATGCTTTTTCGCAATTTCAACCGTATTAACACGGTCTTCATACGTATGGGACGTAGTTATATAGGAGTGATGTCGTTCAGATGTATTTAAGTTATGATTGTAACGATCCACCCCCGCTTCTTTTAATTGCTGTGCCTGTTCTTCTTTTAACAAGCCAAGACAAGCACATACTTTTAAGCCATACTTCTCTTTAATTTCTGTAACAGCTTCACTTACTACATTGACATCCTTTCGAGTTGGCCCACGACCACTTGCCACGATGCAATACGTGCCAATTTTATTGTCAAATGCTCGTTTTGCCCCCGCTAAAATTTCCTCTTTCGTAATGAATGGATATTTTTCAATCGGTGCTGTTGATTTTGATGACTGTGAACAATAGCCACAATCCTCCGGGCAATAACCGCTCTTAGCATTCATAATCATATTTAATTTTACTTTTTTCCCATAGTAATGCTTACGAATAGCAAAGGCACCGTCCATCACCTTCAATAGTTCATCATCATCACTATTTAAAATGGCAAGTGCCTCCTCATTGCTAATGATTTTCCCTGCAATAACTTCCTCTGCTAACTGTAACCAATTCATTTAGACATTCTCCCTCTCTGCTTGTATAATTTTTAAAGTCCTTGCTGAATTAAATACTTTGTATAGTCGCTCGGCCAAAAATGCAGAAGCTATCGCTAAGCAAAAATCTGCAACAATGCTGTTTAAAAAGCCAACTACGAAAATATGTGACCAGCTCGTTTTCATATGTAACCAGAAATTCAAAGACACATATAAATACGGAACTGCCACCCCATAAATAATAATAAGCCCGACAATATTTGCACCGATAAAATGTTTTTTCGTTGGCGTATCCACTCTTTCAATCATGAAACCAATTACTAAAGCGGCCAGTGCAAAGCCGATAAGGAAGCCAAATGTTGGTTGCAATACATAGGTGATGCCTCCACCTTGAGTAAAAACTGGCAAACCAACTAAACCAACGCCTATGTAGACGAGCTGACTTTGCAATCCACTGCGACTGCCGAGCAAACTGCCTGCTAAAAATACAAAAACAATTTGTAATGTAAATGGCACTACTGGTAGCGGTATTTTAATAAATGCACCGATTGCGGTTAACGCAGCAAACATCGCAATCATCACAAGTGACAGTGTTGATTGTCGTTTGAACAACTTACTCCCTCCCGGTCCTCAAAAAATTGCATGATTGTATCTTTTGTTGTATCAATCATAAAACTCATTTCATCATCAGATATGATGTATGGAGGCATGAAATATAATATATTGCCGAGAGGACGAATCAGTAAGCCCTTTTCTAAGGCACGTTTATATATTTGAAAGCCGATACGTTCCTCACTCGGTAGTGGCTCCTTTGTTTCACGATTAGCGACTAATTCAATTGCGCCAACTAGTCCTACCTGTCGATATTCACCAACAAACGGCAACTCTTCAAATGCCTCCATAGCTAGCTTTCGCATACGTTCACCCTTGTTTTGTATCGTGTCGAGCACACGTTCCTCTTCAAACATTGTCAAAACTTCTAGGGCTACGCGACAAGCAAGTGTATTACCAGAATAGCTATGGGAGTGTAAAAACGCTTTCATTGTACCGTAATCATCATAGAAAGCGTTGTATACATCATCAGTCGTTAAAACAGCGGATAGTGGCAAATAACCACCCGTTAAACCTTTAGACAAGCACATAAAATCTGGAGCAATATCCGCTTGCTCACAGGCAAATAATGTACCTGTACGTCCAAACCCTACTGCAATTTCATCTGCGATAAAATGAACATCGTATTTTGTACATAGCTCTCGCAATCGCTTCAAATAAATTGGAGGATACATTTTCATCCCTGCAGCTGCTTGAATAAGTGGCTCAATAATAATAGCTGTAATTTCTTCATGGTGCTGACTAAGCTCCTTTTCAACAAACTGTATACATTGGGCTTGACAGCTTCCAGGATTCTCTTGAAAAGGACATCGGAAGCAATCCGGTCCTTGTGCACGTACTGTATCCAATAAAAGCGGCTGATACACTTCGTTATACAGCCCTACCCCGCCAACAGATAAGGCACCAAGTGTTTCACCGTGATAAGCATCCGTTAAAGCTAAAAATCGCTTTTTCGTTGTTTTTCCCGTCTGCATATGATATTGAAAACTCATTTTAAGTGCGACTTCTATTGCTGACGAGCCGTTATCTGCAAAAAATACTTTATTTAAACCGTCTGGTGTTAAGGCGACTAATTTTTCTGCCACCTTAATGGCAGGTTCATGTGAAAAATTCGCAAAGATCGTATGCTCTAATGTAAACGCTTGATCGCTTAATGCTTGACTTATACGCGGATTCGTATGTCCAAATAAATTGACCCACCAGGAAGATACGGCGTCTAAATAGCGATTATTATTTTCATCATAAAGCCATACACCTTGTCCTTTTTTAATAACAATTGGTGGAAATTGCTCATAGTCCTTCATTTGTGAGCAAGGATGCCAAACATGCTGTAAATCTCTCGTCTGCAATTCAGTTAATGCTTGTTTCATATTTGAACAACCTTTCAAACAAAGATGTGTGTGAAATGGAATAGTCAATAATATGTGAAATATCCTGAAGCTTTGGGATCGTCGCATATGGCAAATCATGATATTGTAGAATCATTTTCACATTATCTCGTTCCATCTGACTACCTGTGTCTCCATTAAATACAATGCCAAGAACCTCAACATTACGAGCATGTAATGCCTCAAGTGTAAGCAATGTATGGTTAATCGTTCCTAGTGTTGTTCGTGTGACAAGAACGACTGGAAGCTTACTTTGAACGATGACATCAAGAAGAGTATTTTCTCCATATGTATCCAATGGGACAAAAAGTCCCCCTGCGCCTTCACAAATCACGACATCATTTGCTTGTTGTAGCAACTGAATTTGCTGTAATAAATGCCCCACATCAATTTGCTGTCCCTCCAGCTGTGCAGCAAAATGTGGTGATGCGGCTTCCTTAAACGAATAGCCATTTAAATTTTCTTGTTTTAATCTTTGTAATGAATACTTTTCATACATTGCTGTATCGTTGTAAAAGTAGTACCCATTCTCATAAACTTCGCCAGTTTGCACAGGCTTATAAGGCATGACTTGTAAATCATGCTTTTGTAATTGACGCATCAGTAATGTAGTGATAACCGTTTTACCAACATCTGTATCTGTCCCAACAACCCAAAAATGTTGCATCGTTAACCTCCCCCTCTTTTTAAGTTAACCATTGACACTATTCAAGTTAACACATTTAATTTTATTTTGTAAATGCTATTTCCATATTTCTTCAAAAACAACCCATTTCTATGCAAAAAAATAGGAAATTTGTGATAACTTAAAAGACTTTTCATCAATAAAAAACACTAGTTTCTTACCATGCGGTAAAAACTAGTGCTGGTTAATATATATTTTCACAGGTTTTTTATTAAGTAGAAGGCCTATTACCATAACGTGGGGTTGATTTCCGTTCCGGCTGGGCGCTTTCCTGGGGGCGTCCGATGAGCCGCTTAGGCCAACACGATGTTGGTCACGAAGGCGTTATCACAGGACGTGATGGGTTTTAGCCTTCGTTCCCCTGTTTGCTCGCTCCAGGGTCTCATCTGTGACGCTAATCCCCGAGGAGTCGCCCAGCCTCCACTCCAATCATCTTATATACATCATATCACCACTAATTTTTAGTAATAGGCAATTAAGTACGCATAAACAAAATATCAACAAAAAGTCATTTTTTCGCTTAATAATAAAAATATAAAAGCATTATTGTACTTAAGTCCCACCTGTATATTTCTTGCTCCCATAAAACTTTAGTGCAGATTAAATGTAACTATGACAAAAAAATATATAGAAAAATATAATAATTTATGTTTATATATTATTTGTAAATATATCCTTTATATAGAAGGGGTTTTCTAATGTCCTATCTGCTGCAGTTACTCATTTTCGGCATTACAGGTTCGTTAGTATACTATGGTGTTTACTATGGAACACCGCTATTAATTAAAAAGGGTGTACCATTAATTTATGCTTTTTGGTTCTTTCTTTGGTTTCCTGTAATGAGTTTATTTCCAATCTCGTTACTACTGTATCATTTAGAGGGAAATGCTTGGACATGGCAAAATATTTTGGAAAGGTTTCGCTTCAATCCTTTAACAGAAAACGATTGGTATTGGGTTGTGGGAGCAATTATTGTTACAATATTCGCTGACCTATTTCTTGAACCTTTAGGTAAGTTTTTTGCGAAACTTCCAATGCTTGCCCCACCAAGTTATCTTCCAGCTCCATTTAATCCATTAAAAAGGATGGAATTACCTCCATCAGAATTTTTCGGTGTTACGCTTTATAGAAATTGGAAAATGATAACCATATTTATTCCGTTACACCTTTTTGCAATGTTATGTGAGGAACTAATGTGGAGAGGCTTTTTCCTCCCTATCCAACAAGAGATTTTCGGGAATTGGGCTTGGGTAGTAAATGGATTACTTTGGGCATGGGTTGTTCATGCTTGTTTGAAGTGGCATTTTATCAATATGCTTCCTAGCATGCTTATTGCCCCATGGATTGCTCAATTTACTAATTCAACATGGGCTTCTTTTGCAACTCATTCTATTGGAAATAGTTTACTATGGATTTTGTTATTAGTGGGAATAACTAAAAAAACTAAACCTCAAAATATAAACTCAATTTAATTTTATAAATCCACTTTAAAGTCTTGTTACATAAGTAAGTGTAGCAAGATTTATTTTTTTATAAACACACAATAAATTCCACATAAATTTCATACTCACCCTTTATCAACTTTTAAGCTTGTATTTTAGCTGGATTTCTATTAACATCCAGAAAATTTTATTGCTTCATTTCTTTTCTGAATTTTATAGAAAATTTAAAGGGTTTTACTCTTCGTTCGTAGTATTAATCTAAACGGGGGTGGCTGTATGTTTGGTATTTTTAAAGAGTCAGACAAGATTATTGATACTTATGAGCATGTTAGTTTTATTTTAAAATCCTTGCTCACATACGAGCTAAAAGACTTACCTATTCGCTATGAGTTTTGGTATCGTGTGGCAATTCGTCAGGAAGAATTGCGAACGTTAAATACCGAGCATAGAGCTAAGATCTCTATGACTACAGCAGTAGGACGATTTCACCAAAAACAATACGAAGGAACGAAACAAAAGTTAGCAAAGCTTGAACGTCTCGCAGATATGTATAAATCGTTTTGTATTGAGGAAGAACGAGAAGCATTAAATCATCGACTCCATTTTCATAAAGAAGCGATTTCTGAACTATATGAGCACGTCCAAAATAAAGAGCTATATGTGTATTGCGATGCTGTACAACATCAATTTTGGGATGCAGTAAGTGAAGACATATTAAATGCAATGGCCCACCTAGATTAAGTAGGTGGGCTATTGCAAAGACAATCCTTTGATAATATTATTTAATTCCCTCATAAAGACATGAATCGAAATAAAAGCATGAAAATGGTCGATTTCATCTTGTACACCAATTCCCCCTATCAGTAAACTGATCTACTAAACGATATTCTACTAAAAGTCTCAAAACTTGAAACATTTTCCTCTTTAATTCGTAAATAAACAAAGAGAGGAAGTGAATGACAATAGATATTAACATACATAAAGGTGGCTATGTAGAAAACGAAGCCATTATTTCAAACATTCAATTTCAAGTAAATAGTGGCGAGCTTGTTGGATTAATCGGTTCCAATGGGGCAGGCAAAAGTACAACCTTACAAGCAATCATGGGTGTATTACCAATAGTGGATGGTCAAGTGACAATAGGAACTTACGGTTACGTACCAGAAAGACCAATATTGTATGAGTATTTCACATTGTGGGAGCATATCGATTTTTACATGCGTGTAGCTGGTAAGGAAAATTCTTTAACAAATCGTGCGAATGAATTACTGAAAATTTTTCATTTGGACCATAAGCTACACGATTATCCAACAACATTTTCCAAAGGTATGCAACAAAAAGTGATGCTTATTTTAGCATTTCTTGATCAACATTCTACCTATATTTTAGATGAACCATTTATGGGTCTAGATCCACAGGCAATGCGTAAACTCTTAACAATTTTAGAAGAATTAAAAGCGCAAGGTGCTGCCATTTTAATGAGTACACATGCACTCGATACGGCAGAAAAAATATGTGACCGTTTCATCTTGATTGATGATGGGCAAATCTTACAGCAAGGTACACTCGCATCATTACGTATTGCGGTGAAGCAGGACAAAGCATCTCTTCTTGATATTTTCGACACCCTGCTTGAGGAAAACCACCATGACTAACATCTTGCAGCAACGAAGAAAATTAGAGCGCTCCTACAATTTTAAGCTATTGGCAAGCATCGTCGATTGGACAGTCGCCTTATATGTTGTTGTGCCAGCCATAGTCATTGGCTTTTTCCTTTATAAAGACTTTATCTTAAATATAAGTACATCATGGGTCATACATATTCCGCTAGTGTTCTTTATTGTACTGTTATTTCTTATTACACGAATTGAAACTATTCGTACTTATTTACAACGAGCCGATCGTCTTTTTTTAATCCAAAACCGAAAACATATGGTACGGTTAAAACAAGCTGGTTTTTATTGGTCGTTAAGTAAGCACCTAATTTTACTTGGTTCTGCCCTTGCTCTATTAGCACCCATTTTTATAATCGTTCATCATGTAAAAATATTAGAATTACTTATTTTACTTCTACTACTATTTACGAATAATTTCACAAACGTGCTTTTACAATTAAAGCTTCATAAATGGCAGCAGCTAGTAAGTAATATTTTCATGTGTATTCTCGGTACAGTTTGCTTTTTGTATGTACCTGTAATTATCACTGTACTTATTTATCTAATTCTTCTTGTTTATTGCACAATCTATTATAATAGACATTTTGTTTATAGCACTAAATATTTTGATCAGCAAGTGGAGCTCGATCAAGCAGCTTTTTATAAATGGCAAAGTCTTTTATTCCAGATTGCTCCTGAGCTTCGAAGTCAGTTAGTACCGAAATTAAAAAAGCCTCGCCTACTATGGAAAAATTCAAAGCGAATGTTTCGACGTTCCGATTATTATATAGAGGAAATAGTATGTAAAACGATGCTTCGCCAAAAACAGTATCTCTTCGGCTATCTGCGTTTTTTATCAATGGGTATCGGGCTAACTATTATTGTGCCGTCGTGGGCGAAAATTATCGTACTTGGAATTCTCTATTTTACTTTACGCTCGATGATGCAATCCGTGATTCAACAAATTTTCGAGCATAAAATTTGGTCAATCTTTCAAGTAACCAATGAACAAATTCAGGCAGCTAACAGTCGATTGCTAAAGGGATTTGTAAATCTCCCAGTGTTGTGTGTCCTTATTATTTCAATTATTATTTTAGTCTTATAAATAAGGCCCATAACGTGAGGTTGATTTCCATTCCGACTGGGGGCGTCCGATGAGCCGCTTCAATCAACAACTTTTATATAAATGGTATATGTTTAAACAAATATCATCCCCTATTTATTGATTGCCTAAATTAAACAGGTGCCAGCTTAATTTGCTAGCACCTGTTGTTTATTATTATCTATTATCTTCCATTCCTTGTAGAAGCATCTTTCTAAATTCCTGAGCTTGGTCGGCTTTAATGGCTATATTGTTATAATGTTTTTTAAGCCCAAACATGAAAGTCACTTCCACAGGCTCCTTCATTTTTAAAATAAACTGTGGATATGCCTCTGCAAAATCACGTGCTATAAAATCAATTGTATCCTTGGATAATTTTCCTTCCAACTGTTCCTTATCCTCAATAAGCTCTTCAATTTGTTCAAAGCGAATTTCTGCTCGTTTCATCAATCCTAAAGACAAATACAGTTTATCAGATGTTACGTGGACAGGATTTAAACGAATAGCCTGCATATCCGCTATAAAAAATAAAACAGAGTAAACATTTAAAATAAGCAATAAAATAGAAAGAACAATTGATTTTTCATGTAGCCACCAATGAATCCCTATTGTTTCAATGGCTATTCCGTGGATTAGCATAATGATAAAGGCAATATAGCTCGAATCTTTATGCAAAGTTAAACCAGAACGCTCTTTTCTCTTCCAGCTTGCAAAAGCGTAGTAAAATACTAAAAAATCTGCGCAAAACATTTGGATAATAGGATGCTTCGGTGCATGTTTTTCAACTGCTTTGGGAAATGAGAACAAATCGGGTAAAGTAGTTGATCGTACATCCGCTAAAATTCTCGGCATGTAACGAACAAGCGTTGCAACTAGTAAAATTTCGAATAAGATAATCGTACCTTCAATCGCAAAACCAGCCCAAGTCACTGCAACAAATGGTTGCAAATGTTCTACTGGAATAATAAAACGAGCTGCAATACAACCAGCTGCTGCAAAAATAACCGCTTGTTTTATAGAAAACTTGCCTTTATACAGCAGAAATAAAACAGGCATAACAAGAACAAAATCAATTATTGAGCCAATAACAACTCCATTTGTTTCAGAAGGTAAAATCGATAAACCAAGACCAGTGTTATAAAGCGTGTAATTGCTAGCAAGTACGAGTAACAAAAATGCTAGCCATATATTTTGCTTTTTCTTTAATACCATCATGTTAAATCTCTCCCTTCAAATGAATATCATTTATTTCATGTATAATTCCTTCCTTTAATACAATTTGATTGAGCTTCTGAACAATCTCTTTTAATTGCACGATCTCACTTAACTCGAGCTTTGAATAATATCTTGAGATAATAAATCGTTTTATTTCTTCCTCTCGTTCAAAATACTTAATGCCTGAAGTATCAAGATTTACAAATATTTCACGTCGGTTTTCAGGATTAATGCTCCGAGTTACATATTGCTGCTCTTCAAGTTTACTAACCAGCTGTCCGACAGCACTAGACGTTATATTCATATAACTTGCAATCTGCCCAATTGTCACTTGGCTATTTTTTTTAATAAAATCTAATAGAATTATTTGTTTAGGGGATAATTCATCACTCAATAAATTTTGATGTAATTTTATGAAGTGGCTATCCATCGAATAAATAGCTTCATTTATTTCCTCCACAAGCTTATAGATACGTTCTTCATCCTTTGACATAACTAATCAATCCTTTAAGCAAAGTTAATAGTAAAGGTATCTTTACTATTAACTTTACTTTATTGAATGTGGTTATTATTGTCAATAGGTTGAGTGATAAACAGTGTGATCTATTCCGGCAAATTTCAAATTTTTTTCATATTTAATTATTAAGATGAGGCGATTCATTGCAAGCGCGGGTATTAAGTTCTCTTCCGCGGATATCCCCTTGCTTCGCGCGAATATGCTCTACTATCCTTTATCAAAAAATTGTTTACGATAAACATGTGGAGAGTATCCTGTATATTTCTTAAATTTTTCAATATAGTAACTTACTGTACTAAAGCCTGTTGTAGTAGCAATTGTAGTGATGGGTTGCTCACTATCACGTAATAGCTCCATACTTTTGCGAAGACGATAGTGTAGTAAATATGTGAATGGTGTCATGCCAACCATTTTTTTGAAAAAGCGGCTACATTCTGCACGGCTTAAAAAAACATGTGCAGCTAAATTTTCTAAAGAAATTTTCTCCTGATAATGAGCATGTATATAATCAAGCATCTCCTTCGCTCGATCATGCTGGACGATAATTGCTGGATCAAGTATTTCTTCTGTTAGCAGTGATTGTGATAAAATAGTTTCCCAAATGGTTAATAACTCTCTCCATACCTTCAGCTCATAAAAAACGGCTTGCTCTTGCAGTAATTTCGCCACAATTTCTACATTTTGCGCCAATTGGCCTGATAGCTTTACATAGGGCAGTCTATTGCTCGTTATATACGGCAGTACATATTTAGTAGCAAAAATACTGTTCTCGTGTCCGCCTAATAGCAATGGGTCCACGTTAATACAGAAAATTGTAGCCCTCTCTATTTGAAACGGCTTTGCTTCATGTAAACCTGATGCATTGACAAATAGTCCCTCTCCCTCCTCAAGTACAAAGACATCTGCTCCTACTCGGTATTCCACACGACCGCTTTTCACATAGATAAATTGAATTTCCTTATGCCAATGTAACGGTAAAAAATCCAGACTATCTAATCGCAAAACCGTCTCGTAAAAGGCAACTGGAAATTCCTTCGTCCCATGTAACGTTAGTTCTTGTAAATCTTTCGCAATTTTGATATGTGTTAACACCATTACTTTGTTCACCTCAATATATTGATATTTTTAATTCATTAAATCGATATTTCTTGTGCTAAATATTCCTTATAATTTCTTTATATTGATAGTTTAGGAGATGTTTTAAGATGAATCAATCTGCACAGAAAAATCGTACTCTTGGTTTTATTCTTGTCATTCTAGGGGCAAGTTTTTGGGGTATTGGTGGCACCGTCGCACAAAAGCTATTTCAGCAGGAAAATATAGAGGTTGGCTGGCTTGTTTCCAGTCGTCTTCTTTTAGCTGGTCTTTTACTCATAACTGCCTATAAAATTACACATCGTAAAGAGTCTATTTTCGTGATATGGCGAACAAAGCACAATGCTTTTAGACAAATTTTATTTAGTTTACTTGGAATGCTGGCGGTTCAATATACGTATATGATGTCGATTGCTATAGGTAACTCTGCTGTAGCGACATTATTGCAATACTTAGCACCACTCTTTATTATGGCCTATTATTTAATAACGAAGCACAGTCAATTGACAAGGCAGGATGGAATAGCTGTGACTCTAACACTGGTTGGTACTTTTTTATTACTAACAAATGGCTCGTTGTCTACACTTTCTGTTCCAGCGATGGCAGTATTTTGGGGGATATTATCTGGTCTTTCGGCTGCTTTTTATACGTTATATGCCGTCTCACTCTTACAGCAGTTTCATTCATTGTTAGTTGTAGGCTGGTCAATGCTTATTGGTGGGATTGTGATGAGTCTTTTTCATCAGCCATGGCAAATTGACATGTCAAACTGGGCATTTTCGACAATCGCGTACTTTCTGTTTATCGTGATTTTTGGGACAATGCTAGCATTTTGGTTTTATATAGCAAGTTTGCATTATTTATCGCCAAAAGAAACTAGTTTACTTGGTAGCCTGGAGCCTTTAACAGCTGTTATTACAAGTGTTTTTTGGCTTAAAATTGCCTTTGAGGGCTTTCAGTTTATTGGGACAATGCTAATTCTCTGCATGATTTTATATCTTACAGTTTTTCAGAAAAAGCACTCTTAAGGAAGGTTTAACTAAATTTAGATAAATCTAAAATTGTTAGTTATAAACTCCTATGATAGAACAAATAAACTATGAATCCATACATAAAATTTACATATTATATATATCTTTTTTCCTTATCTGTACAGTATACTGAAAATATCTTCAATCATTAATAGGGGGTATTTTTATGGATAGAAAAGTTATTTTTTTCGAGGTTCATGGCGGCACAGATAAAGGCCCTGATGGCTATCGAAAAGATACAATGCCAATGGTGATTGCGTTAAAACAACGTGGGCAGGATGCAGAAGTCATTTTCTTTGATGTTACAAAAAAAGAGGAAATTTTTAATTACGTCAAAGAGCAAGGTATTGCCTATGTATCACGTATTAATCCAGGAAACTTACAGCATGAACAAGAGTACTTTGATATGTTGCGTGAACTATGTGATGCGGGTGTCATCGGTATGCCACATCCTGATGCAATGATTGGTTATGGTTCTAAAGATGCATTATCAAAGCTGTCCTCAACGAATTTAGTGCCTGATGATACATTTGCTTATTATACAATTGAAGCATTTAAAGCTCAGTTCCCTACTTCACTTGCTATGACTGAACGCGTCCTAAAGCAAAATCGTGGATCTACGGGCGAAGGTATATGGCGAGTTAAATTGGTTGAACCTCTTGCTGAGGAAATCACAGAAGTACCACTTGATGCGGAGATTAAATGTACAGAAGCAAAGGATAATCATGTGGAATATTGGAAACTTAGCGACTTCATGACATTCTGTGAGCAATATATTACTGGTCCAAATGGCATGCTAATTGATATGCGCTTCCTTCCTCGTATTACTGAAGGCGAAATCCGCTTATTTATGTTACGAGATAAACCAGTTTACGTAGTACATAAAAAACCGGCAGATTCCGAGGATGCCTTTAGTGCAACACTGTTCTCAGGTGCACAATATCGCTATGATGCACCTGAGGACTGGGAAGAGCTTGTCCAAAACTTTTTAAGACAACTACCACTCGTAACTAGTTTATTGGGCAATTATGCTCTACCGCTTATATGGACTGCTGATTTCATGCTTGATACAAACGAAGCTAGCGAAGATTGCTATATTCTAGGGGAAATGAATTGTTCATGTGTAGGCTTCACGTCTGAACTTTCTTTAGCGTATCAAGTAGCAGAAGAAATTTTAGCTTGTATCCATGAAAATGCCGAGATTTCAGCATAAACTGAGACTTTAAGCTTTTTCTGATCGGTAATACAGGAAAAAAAAGTGCGATCGCATTGGATCGCACTTTTCATATATAAGTCTTAATAGCTTGTATAAATTCATAAATAAAATATCCGGCAAAGCAAATTAGTAATACACCCGCTACCATTGTAAGCGACTTAATGACCTTACGACTCATTGCTTTACGGGTAACTGAAACAATGGTCATCAAGCCAATATCATGCAACAATATGCCACTCAGAACCCCTGCAGCGATCACTAAAAAGTTTGCTGACTCTCCTTGTCCATAAGATTTAGCTAGTACAACACCAAAAACATTTACCCAAAATACTAGATTTCCGGGCGAAATGGCAACTAGTAAACCATTACGATAAGAAGCAAAAAACGATTTTGTCACTTTCTCTCCTGCAAGCGTAATATCATGATCAGCATTTTTTATAGAATCCAGCCCTAAAAGGAATAAAAAGCCAGCCCCTATAATCCACATAGGAATTTGAATGATAGGCATTGCTAAAATGGACGCTAGTCCCATATACAATGCAAAAACCAATACAATATCAATTGTCATACCACCAAGCCCGACGGCCCAACCATGCATAAATCCATTTTTTAGTCCTTGCTTTGTCATTTCTACTGTAATGGCCCCAACAGGCATGGCAATCGCAAGTCCTACCAATACATACGCTACATATAAACTCAAATAAACACTTCTTTCATGCAATAAGATAAGTTTCATACGTCCGTTTATAATTGTATTATAGCATAAAAATACATAAAAGGTCATTTTCACTAATAAATATTCATTTTTTATATGCTAATACTTTATTAATTTATTTGTATGATATTATTAGGAAACCTATTCTTATTGCTATTCAAGTTTTTATATTCTTATCTGAGCATTTTTTCTACTAAAAACGTCATATTTTAGCTTGTACTTGTAGGACTACTTTCTCTTTCCTCTTAGAGCATTTGCTTTTTCCATTGTGACAGTACGTCGTTGGATTTCGCAATGTCCACTTTTAATGCCACTTGCTTGGTAGAGCAACGTTTCTTAGCTTTTTCCCAGGCTTCTTCTAGAGCAGGTAAATAGCTTAAATTTTTTGTAGCCGCGACAAGCTGTAAAAAAATATTTCCTTGAATATAGTACCAACGGGGGTTCATGCTATCTAACTGAATAGCTTCTTCAATAAGCCTTAGTGCCAAATATGGACTGCCTTCATTTCGACTCAAAAATTGTGCGAATGCTCCCCAGTAAAGAGCTATATTTGGCTGTAATTTTATCGCTTCCGCATATTGCACAGGTGCTTTGTCATGCTCCTTAGCAAGAACAAAATATTCAGCCATTGTATAATATGCATTCGCTTGTGCCTCGACCGATCCAGTTAATAATTCATCTACTACTTTACCAAATTGCTGATCATCCTCACTTCCTATGTATGCAGCGAGTACATCACGCTCTGGATAGGAGCCATCTGTTCGTTCAACACTTTGCTTCACTTTTTTAGCAGTAGGAATAGGCATATTTGCATAACCGTTCGCTTCCAACAATGCGACGTGCTGTTGTATTGTTGGAAATGATTCATGTTCTGTAAACGCACTATTAGCTATAAGTGCTTTGGCTAATTGATAGCTTTCTTTTACATGACCATTTAAAAATAATTCATTTATTTGTTGGACTTGCTCATCAAACTGTTTGATCACTATTTAAATCCTCACCTTCACCAAAAGAAAAGTCTTATAGATATTTTACCATCTTTAAATCTAAAACAAACTAAATAGCAATAATTTTTCTACAATTCTTTTAATTTAAAGCTGAATCATCAGACCACATGATAAATAAAAGTCTGTTCACAGTATCTATTAAATTGTGGTTCTGGTGCGTCCGATGAGCCGCTTGACTCCCTTTGTTCGGCATGGGATTTCGCCACTTCGGCATGCTTTTCCGCCGCTAAGACATGGGTTTCCGCTGCTTGGACATGCCTTTCCGCCGCTAACACGTGCCTTTCCACCGCTAACACATGACTTTCCACCGCTAACACATGCCTTTCCGCCGCCTCATCTGTCACTGTAATCCCCAGATTAAAAAACATTGGTTAAAGTTCTGAATTATGAGATAATTGAAGTACATTTTCATTTTTTGAGAGCATGTACACTATATATAGGAGGGCTTGTGCTATGAATAGACGATTTCATTTTGTATCGCTTATCATTGGAAATTTGTTAACACTAGGAGCTATTTTCATTTATGCTATGCAAAGTCAAGTGAATGTGGCCATCAGCACATATGCCCTTGTGATGGGGTTTTTAAGCACATTACTACTGATCTTTTTTTATTTATGGGGGGATGAAAAACAACAAATATCGAATCGTTTTTCTAAATAACTCGGGGGACTTAAAACTACAGTTTTGAAGTGACTCAAATTCTTTCAAACACTCGTTGAACAAAAAAGTAATTTTTCCCCTTCTCTACATCCGTAGTTTAGGGATTTTTTTCACGAAAAGCTTCTTTTTTCGTTGCATTCCTCTCTGAAAACGCCAAATTATTGTTGAAAAATAAAAAATTTTGTAGAAAATTTAAAAAGAATGATTGAGTAGTAATTCAATTTTCTGTATAATCAGCTTGTTTGACAATACTTATTTGAATTTGGGGGTAGACAATTGGGTAAAGCATTGATTATAGGAGCTGGCGGAGTAGCCAGTGTTGTGGTACACAAGTGTGTTCAAAATTCGGACGTATTTGAGGAAATTTGTATCGCAAGTAGAACTGTTTCAAAATGTGACGCTCTAAAAGAAAAACTAGATGGCGGAAAAACAAAGATTCATACCGCACAGGTAGACGCAGACAATACAGAAGAGGTTATTGAGCTTATTAAAGCATTCGGACCAGAAGTTGTTATTAATGTAGCACTGCCTTATCAAGACTTAACAATTATGGATGCTTGCTTAGCGACGGGTGTACACTATGTGGATACTGCAAACTACGAGCCACCTGAAACGGCAAAATTTGAATATAAATGGCAATGGGCTTATAAAGAGAAGTTCGAAAAAGCTGGCTTAACTGCTTTACTTGGTAGCGGTTTTGACCCAGGTGTAACGGGCGTTTTCACAGCTCATGCACAAAAACATGAATTTGATGAAATCCACTACATTGATATTGTGGATGCAAATGCTGGTGATCACGGTTACCATTTCGCTACAAACTTCAACCCAGAGATCAACATTCGTGAAATTACTGCGAATGGTCGTTACTGGAAAGAAGGCGAGTGGGTTGAAACTGCACCACTTGAGAAAAAAGAGGTTTATAACTTACCAGAAATCGGACCAAAAGATATTTACCTTTTATACCATGAAGAACTAGAATCACTTGCTAAAAACATTAAAGGCTTAAAGCAAATCCGTTTCTGGATGACATTCTCTGAAAAATACTTAACACATTTAAAAGTATTAGAGAATGTTGGTATGACTTCTATCGAGCCTATTGAATTTGAAGGACAAATGATTCAACCAATTCACTTCCTTAAAGCAGTACTACCTGATCCAGCATCACTTGGACCACGTACAAAAGGAAAAACTAACATCGGTTGTCTTATTCGTGGTCTAAAAGATGGTAAGGAAAAAACTTATTATGTGTACAATGTGTGTGACCACGAGGAATGTTATAACGAGGTTGGTTCACAGGCAATTTCCTACACAACTGGTGTACCAGCAATGATTGGTGCAATGCTTGTGATGAACGGTCAATGGCGCAAACCTGGCGTTTGGAATGTCGAAGATTTCAATCCAGATCCATTCATGGATGCACTAAATACATGGGGCCTACCATGGCAAGAAAGCCATAATCCAGAATTACTTGACCTTGAGTTAGATGTAAAGGAATTAAGTCGATGAAGCCAATTGATTTCTCAAAAGTTCCATCCCCTTCTTACATAGTGGATGAACGATTATTAACAAAAAATCTAGAACTTTTAAAATCGATTCAAGATCGAACAGGCTGCCGTATTTTACTTGCCTTAAAAGGGTTTTCAATGCATTCAACATTCCCATTAGTAGGTGAATATTTAGCAGGGATTACGTCCAGCTCATTATTTGAAGCTCGACTAGGCTATGAAAAAATGGGCAAAGAAGTTCATGTTTATGCACCAGCTTACGTGGAGCATGAAATGGACGAGCTTCTTGGCTATGTTGATCATATTGTCTTTAATTCTTTGAACCAATGGAATCAATATAAGGATAAAGTAAAATCTGCTGGTAAAACAATTGAATGTGGTATTCGTATCAATCCTGAGTACTCTGAAATTGAAACAGCACTTTACGACCCTTGCTACACGAATTCTCGTCTTGGGACAACATTAGCCAACTTCGACAAGTCACAGCTTGACGGTATTGATGGCTTACACTTCCATGCAATGTGTGAGCAAAACTCAGATACGTTAGAGCGTATTATACAAGTTGTCGAAGAAAAATTTGGTGATGTCTTACATCAAATGAAATGGTTAAACTTTGGTGGAGGTCACCATATTACTCGTGAGGATTATGATGTAGAAAAGCTTGTGAATGTCATTAATTACATTCAAGACAAGTATAACCTTCTCGTCTATTTAGAGCCAGGTGAAGCTGTGGCACTTAATACAGGTTATTTAGTAGCAACGGTTCTCGATGTACAGAAAAACGGTATGGACCTAGCAATTTTAGATACATCGGCAACTTGCCATATGCCAGACGTTCTAGAAATGCCATACCGCCCAATGATCATCGGTTCTGGTCAACCAAATGAGCTAGCTTACACTTATCGCCTAGGCGGGCTTACATGTCTTGCTGGTGATGTAATTGGTGATTATTCATTTGAACAACCTTTACAACCAGGCGATCGTCTAGTATTTACAGATATGGCGCATTACTCAATGGTGAAAAATCATATGTTTAATGGTGTAAATCTTCCATCAATCGTTTCTTATAACGATGAAGAAGGCATTAAAGTCATTCGTGAATTTAAATTTGAAGACTATAGCGGCCGACTTTCATAAGGGCAAAGAAAATCCTCTCCAACTTAAAGCTGGAGAGGATTTTTTACGGCTGCATATTCATCCAACAATCAACATGATGAATGGCAAGACCATTATAACCTTTTTTATTGGCATATTGTTGATTAACTTGTGCTAACTGTTTATTCATATAGGCTTCTCCATCATCATAGAAGGTAATATTTTTCCCTTCATCCGAGGCTCCTGTTTCCACACCAATAACAATTGATTTATTTACTTTTTTTGCATAGTTTATTTCATGTTCAACAATTTTAATAATGTCTTTAGCAGCATCTCGGTAAGCCATTATCGAAACACTTTCTACTTGGTCGATCACCCAATCAGCTAATAAACCTTTACCAAATTGGTTTTTGTATGTAATTTCGTCAAACCAAAATGGCATATCAACTTCCAAAGGTAATTGTAATCGATCGGTATCCCCTTTCGCTCTAGTAAGAAGTGCTTGATAGGATTCAATCGTTTTTACTTGGTTCGAGTTCCAACCACTATTTAAATAGGGCTCTACGTCAAGATGAACTCCAGAAAATTGCTCTGTTGCTGCTGCATTTTCATTATATGTATGTAACCAATCAAACAGCTGATCCTGCATTTCATAGCCCTTTGCTGAAACCCAGCTTGCAGAACCGTCCAACGCATAGACTTTTATACCTTTTGCCGTTGCTTTATCGATAAAACTTTTGTAATAATTACTTGCTATATCACTATTAATTTGTAAATATAATTTATTAATATGTTTGCTTTCTAAAAATGAGAGTACGCCTGATTCATCTTCGACAATCTTTGTCGTATCCCATAACCAAGTAGCCTTATCTTGCATGGCCATTGCGTCTACCTTTCCCATTGTTAATCCTAGCGTACTTACAATTGCTACTATAAAAACAATGATTGCTTTTGATAGTGACCGACTTACCATATGATTACATCTCCATTCTATTGGCCGAGGCTCATAGAACAGAACCTGGCAACCTGACAATCATGCACTACAATAGTGTTTAGACTCATGGCTTTGCGTCCTTCCCTTTCGGTGAAGTTTGCCTTTTACAGTAGTTTTCTTACTTTACATAATACGATGTTAGAACGAAAATGTCTGTAGGTAAAACGCATAATTTTATTGATAACTTTCAAATAAGTTAATAAGAATACAGGTTATTTTTACTATATTAAAATAAAAACGTAGAAGTAATTATGATGATTGTGACGAGGTACGTGTAGCAATTGAGGATTTTAGGATTATGGAATGCAAAATTAGAGATAACGATTCCTTTCGATATCTTTAACTGAAAAACAATTTGTATGTAATGTATCCTATAAATAACACTAAAACTAATACCACCGTCTCTTTCCAACCCATACCGTTTAAATTTCCGCTAGTTCCCCTATTTAACCCGTCGTTTAAAGAACCTGTAGGATTGTTTTTTAATTCACTTTGTTTTAAACGCTCTCTTTTTTCTTCTGGTGTTTCCTTTTTCTTTGAACCCATGTGACAAATACCTCCCCAATAATTAATATTTACTTATTTATACTATAGAAAGATATATTCATAATTATGCTTATTGTTATGTGGCTTATTGGACGCCTCCAAGAAAGCGCTCAGTCGGGACGAAAATCAACCACACGTTTCGGTGATAAGCTTAAAATTCGACATCGAGTATTCATTTTCCTTTTACTGTTGGGATATCGCTTAAAAAGAAGAAAGACAGAATCACATATTTGTAATTCTGTCTAAAACATCAACTATGATGTGTGCTATTGTATTGAATTAATTCTTAGCTTTAATAAAAACTCAAGCCTCTACATTTTCATTTTCAAGCATTTTGTGTAAATAATTAATAATTTCACGTATACCTTCTAATGAATTCACAAGTATTTTCGGGTCTACGTATGTGATCATGCGATTTTCAAGATTAGCCACAGCTGTAAAGTAGCGTGTTTTTGAATAATTGACGAGTCCCATCTGCTTTAATACTGACTCATCAAAATCAAGAATTTCACGGGCTTCTGTTACAAGTAATCCATAATTCACAACATCCGTGTTCAATACAATAATCCGTGCTGTTGCAGCATTAGAAGAACGATTATAAAGAATACGCTCAAAATCAAGCACAGGGACAAGCTCGCCACGAATTCTTGTGAAGCCTAGAAGATAATTAGGCAAGTGAGGAATCGGTGTTACTTGTTCTAACTTTTCAATCGAAATCGCTTGTTCCACAGGCACTGCATATTCCTCTGTACCACAAGCAAAAACTACTGCCTTTACACTTTCCATGCGGTCACATCCTCGATTTTTGTTGTTATTTTTTCGCAGACTCTTTTACGATTTCAACAAGTAAATCTGCTAATTTTTCTAATTCTTCGACTGGGATTTTTTCATTTGTTGTATGAATGTCCTCGTACCCAACAGAAAGATTTACTGTAGGGATGCCAAAGCCCGCAATAACATTAGCATCGGAACCTCCGCCTGAAATACCAAGCTTTGGTGTACGATTGATGTTGTGTGCAGCTGCCATTGCCACTTGAACAACTTTATCTGATTCTGTTACACGGAATCCAGGATACATTAGCTTCACTTCAACTTCAGCCTTTGCACCTAATGAAGCAGCAACTTGCTCAAACGTCTCCTGCATATGCTTTGTTTGTGCATCTAGCTTCGCTTGGTCGATCGAACGAGCCTCTGCAATAATCGTTACTTCATCACACACAATATTTGTTGCCTGACCACCCTCAAAGCGACCAATATTGGCTGTTGTTTCTTCATCTAATCGACCTAGCTTCATTTGTGCAATACATTTGGAAGCAACCGTAATCGCAGACACTCCTTTTTCTGGAGCAACACCAGCGTGCGCTGTTTTCCCCATTATTTTAACAAAAATTTTCGCTTGGAATGGGGCTGCAGTTACAATTCCCCCTACTTTGCCATCACTATCTACTGCAAAGCCATATTTTGCTTTAATTTTAGATGGATCTAACTCTTTAGCGCCAACGAGTCCACTTTCCTCGCCAGCTGTAATAATAAATTCAATATCACCATGTTCAATATTTTGCTCTTTTAAGCGTTTAGCCATTTCAAATAATGTGGCAAGACCAGCTTTGTCATCAGCACCTAAAATAGTTGTACCATCTGAAACGATATAGCCATCTTCACGAAGAGATGGTTTAATCCCTTTACCTGGAACAACTGTATCCATATGAGAAGTAAAATAAATTGGTTCAATATCTAATGAACCCTTTAGCGTAGCAAGTATATTACCTGCTCCATGCCCGTTGCGAGTATGTGCATCATCTTGTTCTACTGTAAAACCAAGCGCTGTTAATTTGTCGATTAAAACCGGCGCAATCACTTCTTCATGTTTTGTTTCTGAATCGATTTGTACGAGCTCAAAAAACTCTTCTACTAAACGACTTGTCATGTTGTAGGACTCCCTTAGTTTACGTGTTTTTCCACGATATAGTATATGTATTATTTTAGCACAACGTCTTAAGAGTTGAAATAATTCACTTACAGGAATTACGCTATTTTATGAAGGAATAGCAATTACTCCTTGGCAAAATGAGGGGTTGATTTCCGTTCCGGCTGGGCGCTTTCCTGGGGCGCCGGGCCAACAATTCTGTGCGAAAGCGTAGTGTTAACGTAGCGACAGCAACACGATGTTGGTCACGAAGGCGTTATCACAGGATGTGATGGTTTTAGCCTTCGTTCCTCTATTGCTGATCCCCAAGGAGTCGCCCAGCCTCGGTAACTTTTGAAAAAAGATTGATTAAAATCAACAATCCTCAATTTTGGCATAAAAATAAGCCTCATATTTTGAACAAAGTTTGATCAAAATACGAGGTTTTACCTGTTTATCGCTAATCATTTTTAAAATTAAGATTGATTATTCCGGAATATGAATCTTCCCCCATTAGTTGAACAAGGAAAAGCATTAAAAAAATTAATTAATATCACCTACATAAGTTGTAGGTTTTCCACTGTTCCGTGAATAATTCAGATTTGAAGATATTTTTCTAATAAAGTTAAAAAGTGCTCGATATCATCTTTGCTAATATCACCAATGTTGGCTACCCTAAAAGAATTTAATTGATAAAGTTTTCCAGGATATATCGTTATTCCATTAGCATAAAAATAATCATGCATTTCTTTAAAATTATACTTTTCATTTTCGGGTTCTACTATTGCTGTAATAATTTTTGAATGGTGCTCGACAGGGACGAGATATCTTAAACCAAGTCTAGAGAGGCCTTCTATTAAGGTTTCCCAACATTTAGAATATCGTTCATATCTTTCTTTCATTCCTTCTGCTTTTAATTCTACAATGGCCTGTCTTAGCGCATAGATAGTTTGTACAGGCGGAGTAAAACGCATCTGACCTGTCTCGATGAAATGGTAATATTGAGAATAAAGATTCAAGTAATAATTTGTCGGCTTTTTTGTTTTTCCTTTTTCTAGTTCGCTTTTTTTTGCTATAACAAAAGAGACTCCTGCCATGCCTTGAAGGTTTTTATTGGAACTAGCCGCCAAATAACTTATTTTCATTTTACTCATATTAATAGGAATAGCTGCAAACGAACTCATTGCATCTACCATCATATTAATCTCATTTTCTTCACAAATGGAGCCAATCGATTCTATATCGTTTAATAATCCCGTTGTAGTTTATTATGCACGACAGCTAGAAAAGAAACTTTTCGTGGAATTCTTTGAATGAATGAATGTAACTGATCTAAATTAATAGGTTGATCGGGTGGACTTAAAAACTCAATCCAATCCAGCTGATAAGCTTCTGCAATTTCACACATTCTTTTTCCATAGGCTCCATTATTTATGATTACTAAAACCCCATCAGTCATAACTGAACTCAAGATTGACTCCACAGCAGCAGTACCTGAACCACCAAATAAAACGGTTGTATATTGATTCTCTTCTGAAACTAAACTAGTAATTTCTGAAGTAACAAATTGCAATAATTGGCTGAAGTCATCTTCACGAGGACAAATATCAGGTACCACTTGTGCGTATTTAACCGTATCTGTTGTAGTAGCAGGTCCGGGATTCAGTAATATATTTCTTTTAATTTTCTTCACGGTACTCCTCCCTTTAATTATATTTCACTTTGATACGCGGTTCGAATTATCTCCCCCCAACTAAGTTTTAGTACTGTAAAGATGCTTATTTATAGGCAAGATCAACCTGCTAATATTTTCAGAACAATTATTTAATAAATCTCTGTAGACGAGTTTTAATTTCACTTGGAGTTACTTTTGGGCGTCCTAGATTTTGTTTAGATCCCTTTGAGATTTTCAAATAAATAAAAGTCAGCCCTTTTGTCATTTTCCATTCTTGAATACACATTTCAAGTTCATGTAAATTATGGATATAGTATGACTTTTCATAACCGCAAGACGCAGCAATTTCGACAATATTGACATTGTGAGAAACGGTTTTTTGCCCTCCAGTTGAATCGTGAACTTGATTATCTAGAAGAATGTGGAGCATATTTTCAGGTTGATAGTAGCCATTTGTAGATAAGCTCCCCATTCGCATAAGGAGGGAACCATCTCCATCAATAACAACTACATCTATATCTTTTCGCGTATGGGCCAATCCTAATCCTAAAGAGCCAACACAGCCCATGGAGCCAACACAGCCCATGGAGCCAACACAGCCCATGGAGCCAACCATATATAAATTATTATCAGAATCCTCGACCTCATATAGTTCCCTTCCTGTTTTACCAGTTGTCGCCATTAATACTGTTTTCATATTTTTGAGTCCATTTATCACTTTTAAAGTGTCAAAACGACTTGGCAGTTCGTCTATGTCTGTTTTTTCACTTTTCATCATATTTTTATGATTAAGACGTTGCTCTATCTTCAATTTCTCACTTTTAAATGTTTCTTTTCTCACTACAAAAAAGAATGGTTGATTTACTTCAATCCACTTGTTAGCTTCTTCAAGCTGTCTCTTTGCCTCACTATCATCCGGAGATAAGAATTGCCATTTTATTTGCATGAGATCTAATAGTTGTGTCGTAATTTGTCCCATTAATTCATGCTGGGGTTCATCATTCAACCCGAGTTCTCCACGTAGACTAACAAACCCAAGTATAGGTATTTGAAAGGGGTAGTTTAAGGAAGTCAATGGAGAAATACAATTGGTTAGACCAGAGTTTTGCATTAAAACAACTGATTTCCTTCCCCCAAGGTATGCTCCTGAAGCAATTGCTACAGCATCACCTTCGTTGGCTGCAGCAATATATTCACACTCATTTATGGAATAGTTAATAAGATTCTTTAAAAATGAACACGGGACCCCACTGTAAAAGTCAAAACCAAGTCTTTTAAGCTCATTTCCAAATTCTTTTGTATTTAACATATTATCACTCCGTTTCGGGTTGTGATTGGTTATTAGTTGGTGGCAAATATTTCTTCTCTGCTTTTTGAAGCTCCTCGGCATCTTGGAGTCTAAAAATCTCTTGCACACTTACGATCGATTTCTCTACTTGAATGAGACTTTCATCTTTTAGGATTTGTTTTGAGATGTTCTGCATAGCAGTGATCGACGCTCTTAAGTTATGGTTAGCCCAGATTGCAGTACTTATTCCTACTTTTCTGAATTCATTAGTTGGGGTTGTATAATATTTTGTAGGCACAATAACCACTGGATGCCTTCCACTCCATTCCTTCATAAATGCTTCAATTTCTCTAAAATCTGACTTTTTACTATGCACAAGAATTGCATCGGCACCCGCCTTCCTATAGGCTTCCGCACGTTTAAGGGCTTCATCTAATCCCAAGCCTGCAATAAAAGCCTCGACTCTAGCTACAACCATAAAGTCCTCATCCTCTTGAGTATCTTTCATTGCTTTGATTTTCCCGCAAAATTCTTCAATCGATGCGAGATGCTGTTTTTCTCCATTAATAAATGAGTTCGTTTTCGGAAAAATTTTATCCTCGATACAGACTCCGGCAATATCCAATTGTTCTAGTTTCCTAACTAACCTCCGAGCATTATTAAAATTTCCATATCCCGTATCCCCATCTAATAGAATGGGAATTGTTGTCGTATCACTCATAAATTCAAGTATATCTAATACCTGCGTCCATGATGCTTCATTATTATCTCTTACACCCAATGATCCTGAAATAGATAGACCACTCGCCCAAATCCCTTTAAAACCGACTTCCTCTACAATTTTTGCGGAAAGTCCGTTATGGGCTTCCATTAAAAATTCAAGTTTATCTGAATATATTATTTTTTTTAATTTCGTCGTTTTTTTCAATATCTTCCATCCCCTTAATCGACATGTCATATTATCATATGACTAAAAGTAAAGATTAGCAGGGCAGATACATTAGAAACTAATGATTTTGAAATCAAAAATGGATATATAGGGAACAATCATAATGCTACTTTTCTAGTGTAGTAAATCTATTATGGGACTCTAGCAGAAAAATGGGAGAGATTAATCGCGTAACCAAGTCCCACTCACCCATGCAAGATAAATCTATTTACATACAATACAGTAACCTCCATAAGTGGTGAGGACTACATTATTAATACAAAAGAAATGAAAATATCTTACTAAATGAGGTGAATTCATTGAAAAACGGACTTGGAAAATGGGAACAATTTTTACTTTTAAATCAAAATCCTTTAACAACTAACTTCATTCCAGAATCAACACTTTACAGTCTAGAAAACCTAATCGATATATTCAATAAGTATGAGTATGTTTATGTGAAACATACTAGCACTGGACAAGGAAGAGCAATTTATAAAGTATACAAAAGAAAAGATGGACACTATTGTTTTAACGGATTTACCATGCAAGGTGAAGAAATAAATAAGTGTGTGGCAGCAATTGAGGATTTCCACCAAGTTCTACATCCATATGAGAAACACGATAGATTAAGCGGAATTTATATTATACAGGAGGGGGTCATGAGTCTTACCCCTGATGGGCATTCTATATCCATTCGTGTTCATGTTCAAAATCTAAAGGGAGAATGGATAATCGGTGGGATTTACGGAAGGATCGCAACTGAGGATCATGGGATTGTCAATTCAAATCGGGGTTCTCAAGTAATACCGATTGATGAATTATTATCAGATTATATGATGATGGATAATACAAAGAAAGATCAAACAATAGATTCTCTAAAAGAAGATTCAATTTTAGCATCTGAAGTAATAGCATCCCACTTTCCTTGTAGAGAATATGGCATTGATTTCGGAATAAATCTTGAAGGAAAACCTATATTATTTGAAGTAAATACAACGCCAAGCATACGTAGTTTTGCCAAAATTGATAGGGCGATCTGGAAGAAAATTGTTGAGATTAGGAAAATGCAAAATGAAGGCTAAGTTTGAAATGTAGTTATTTTTCATGTTAGTCATCAGCATATTTCTATTTAAAAGACATACATCAAAAAATTACTTTCCTACTATATTTATAGGAAAGAAGAAACTTAATTGCATCCGTTACTTGTGAACGATTAGGAAATTACCTTTAAAAATGGATTATGGTTGGGGTAGGCTACACTTGGTTAGACAGCTCTTATAAGGGCTAGTACACTAAAAAGACTACCCAAAGAAGCCTGTCAAAAATGAGACGAGAACGTAAAACCTATAAAGCAGATTTTAAGTTATAAATGGTGAAGCTTTATGAAAATGACAAGTCTCGTGCAGACATTGCCAGAGAATACGAAATTACGAATTCTGCGTTAGATCGCTGGATTAAAAACCATCAAAATACAGGTTCATTTACTGCGGAAGATAATCGAACGAAAGAAGAAAAAGAGATATTAGATCTACGTAAAGATCCAACGTTTACGTATGGAGAATAATATTTTAAGCAAGCAGCGCTGAGCCTATTACAAACCTCAAAAAAGAGTAGTAATGAAGCCATTGTCGCCAATGTTTTAAACCAAGAATTCCAACAAGAAAAAGAATTATCTGTTAGTCAGCGATTTAACATACATCCGTGTCAGGAAAAAATGGCACTATGTATGTTTATTTGTCGATCTTTTCAACCGAGAACTGGTTGGTGCAAGTTCGGGGCTAAACAAAGACGCAGCGCTTATGTATATAGCATTGAGCAGTATTAAAGGCATAAGCGACAGCAACAATGTTTTATATTTGCGAAAGCGAAGGCAGCGGTCCGATGCTCACTCACAGGAAAACGGGTAGCTAGCTTGAAACGGAAACCACCAATCACCCCTTATTGCTAAACAAAGAAAAAACCTGTGAAAAGAGGGAGATTCTTTTCACAGATTACTTTATATCTACGTTTTGAAAGGTCACTTCTTTTTCTTTATGTAGAGACTGCAAATAGTCATCTGCCTTATTATGTTTATCCTGTAGACGCAAGATCGTATTATGTACATCATCTTGTACACGAGAAACCTGCTCTCTTGCGGTAGATATTTTAGAATGGACCGACCAAGCTGAAAAAATATCATCAAAGAAATAGTCCGCAAATTTTACAAATCCATCTGTTTCAACTGCTAACGATTTCGTTGACATATCTTGTACATCCAGTAGTTCGTTTTGGAAGCGCTGTAATGCAATTTGAGCATTATGAAGATAATTTTCGGACTCGTCAAGTGCATCATGCTTTAAATGTGTAGCAATGAGACCCCCACCAAAAAACGTATCCCACGCTGAGTAACCACTTGCAGAATGCAAGGACTCTGCTGCTTGTCCAAGCTTAGTAAGCGCTGCCTCACCAGCCTCTTCCGCTTCCTTTATTTCCACAATTAGCTGTTTCGTTAGCATTTCTTCATTAGCTAATTGTTCAAGCCTTTTTGCCTGTTCAGGCTCATGTATTTGTAAATAGCCTTTCTTTTTAGCATTTAATTGGTTCAAAACTTCTTGCAACTCTTGTTCATTAATTTGAGTAAGTTTAGTGTTGATTTGTCCTAAATCATCTGTCAAATCAACTTCCATCTTTTTTGCTTCATTTATTTTTAATTCAAGAATGGCTGCTTTATCAATTTTTTCTGCTCGTAGCTCATCTTGTTGCCCTGTCCACGTACGAATCATATTCATAAAAGAAAAGCCTTCTAACTTATCAAGTTTCAAACGAATTTGATTGAGTTCTTTAGAATGTTTATAAATTTCCTGTTGCGCATGCTCGATTTGCTTTTCAATTAAATCCTTTTGTTCACTTAACCTACTAGCAGTTCTTAATTGTGCATGAATCATTTCTTGCTCTTTTTGTAATTGTTTCCATTCCATTCATCTCAACTCCTCTTACATATATGTACGGATGAGACAAGGATATGTTTCAATTATCTGTCATTTCGAATAAATTTTTTATTATCTAAAGTTAGTTCAAGTCTAAAAGAAAAGCCTAGTAATCGAATGACTACTAGGCTTGTACAATTTTTATAGAGGAATGTTGCCGTGCTTTTTCTCTGGACGTGTTTCGTGTTTGTTTGATAACATATCAAGCCCTTGAATTAGCTTAATACGTGTATCACGTGGATCGATAACATCGTCTACCATACCGCGAGATGCCGCAACGTATGGGTTTGCGAATTTTTCTTTATATTCTTCAATTTTTGCAGCACGTGTTGCTTCTGGATCTTCTGATTTTGCAATTTCGCGTGCGAAGATAATGTTAGCTGCACCTGCCGCACCCATAACAGCAATTTCTGCGTTAGGCCAAGCAAATACTAAGTCCGCCCCAATTGATTTAGAGTTAAGGGCAACGTATGCACCACCATATGCTTTACGTAGAATCACTGTAATTTTTGGTACAGTTGCTTCTGAGTATGCATAAAGGATTTTCGCTCCGTGACGGATGATACCACCATGCTCTTGTTTAACACCTGGGAAGAAACCAGAAACGTCTTCAAATGTGATGATTGGTATATTGTAAGCATCACAAGTACGAATGAAACGAGCAGCCTTGTCTGAAGAATCAATATCTAACCCACCAGCTAATACTTTAGGCTGGTTACATACAAGACCAACTGATTCACCAGCAATACGCGCAAAACCAACTACTACGTTTTTCGCAAATTCTGAGTGAACTTCCATAAATGAGCCTTCGTCCACTATTTGCTCGACAACTCTACGTACATCATAAGGACGAGTTGTTTCAATTGGTACAGCATCCACGATTTCTGGACGATAGTCATCGCCCTCTGGACGTGCATGGCGCGGAGCTTTTTCTTTATTGTTTTGTGGTAAGTAGCTTAATAGCTTCTTAATTTGATCGATTGCTTCTTCTTCAGATGGTGCGCGGAAGTGTGCGTTACCACTTACAGCGTTGTTTACTTTAGAACCACCTAAATCTTCAGCAGAGATTTTTTCACCTGTTACCGTTTCGATAACTTTAGGTCCTGTAATAAACATTTGAGATGTTTTATCAACCATTAGAATAAAGTCTGTAATTGCTGGAGAATATACCGCCCCACCAGCACATGGTCCCATGATAACTGAGATTTGTGGTATTACCCCAGAGTAGATTGCATTACGATAGAAAATATGGCCATAACCATCAAGTGAAAGTACACCCTCTTGAATACGAGCTCCACCTGAATCATTAATACCGATAAATGGTGTACCATTTTTTGCAGCTAGATCCATCACTGTTGCCATTTTTTTTGCGTGCATTTCACCAAGTGCTCCACCAAATACTGTGAAATCTTGAGAGAATAAGTATACTGATCGTCCGTTAATTTTACCGAAACCAGTTACTACACCATCACCAGGACCTTCCATCTTGTCCATGCCAAAGTCTACTGTACGGTGTGTAATGAATGGGTTGATCTCGAAAAATGTACCTTCGTCTAGTAATAATTCAATACGCTCACGGGCAGTTAATTTGCCTTTATCATGTTGCTTCTCGATGCGCTCATAGCCGCCACCAAGTTCAATTACTGTCTTACGGTCATACAAGTCATTAATTTTGTCGAACATATCCATACTGATCACTTATCCCCTTTTCCACTTTTATCGCATAATTCATATAACACACCGAAAGATGATTTCGGGTGCATGAAAGCAACCTCTGCACCACCAGCACCTGGTCCTGGCTCTTCGGATAAAAGACGTACGCCTTTTTCACGAAGCTCAGCCATACGCTCACGAATTCCAGTTACACCGAAAGCTACATGGTGAATACCTTCTCCACGTTTTTCGATGTATCCGTGAATAGTACTTTTTTCACTCATCGGTTCTAATAACTCAATTTTCACATTACCCGCGTCAATGAATGCAACACGAACCTGTTGAGATTCTACCTCTTCCACTTTCAGCAGCTTTAAGCCTAAAGTTTCTGTATAATATGTAATGCGTTCATCAAGATCACGCACCGCAATCCCAATATGATCTACTCTCTCCATGGTGACATCTCCTTCTGTTATGGTACATAATCTATTTTACAGACTTTTTCGTCAAAACTCTACTACTTGAGAAATTTTTCAGATTTGATAAACTATTTATAAGAAAAGAAGGAGCGAACGAGCATATGAGTAATAAAAAATTTCAAAAAATCGTCGTTTATACGATGGTTGCAATCATGGTAATTTCATCTCTAGCATTCGGCTTATCAATGTTAGCGTAATGAAAGGCTAGGCGTCCGCATTACTGCGGGCGCTCTTTCTTTACCTTTAACCCCTTGAAAGACTGCTTAATTTCTAAATATCGATCCATTTCCTCTATAAATTGATAGAGTGCCGCTTGTGCTAGAAATTGCTCATGATTTTTCGGTAAAGGTAATTGAGCGAAATCTCGCTTTACTTGCTCTAATTTCTCTCTAAAATGACTAGCCGTATTTCCTGAATGAACATGCTCACCGAGGTCTTGTAAAAAGTCAGCAACGATAACCGCCTCTTGTACTATAACAGGAAGTGCCGTTATTTTTGGAAGAACCCTATCTATAATTTCTAGCTGCTGTTCACGCATATCAAAATACATGTAGTAGTCATTTTCACGTCTCGTAAAATGATTTTCAACATCTTTAAACGCTAGGGATTTCGCACTATTTAATGCTTTAATCGCGTCAATAATTTCCTGCCCATCCCACAATGTATCGCCTTCTCTTAAATAGTTGGCAATTTCTAAAAAAATCTTACTGTAAAGTTCCTCAATTTTAACTCGATAGTAATTTAATTCCTTTTGAATGTCTGGCATATACATATTTATAGCTATTCCCGTACCATATCCAATTGCCATTAATGCGAATTCATTAGAAACAAGTGCCAATGAAAAGCTTTTAGCCGCATAAATATGCATGATAATAACTGCACTAGAGACAAAGCCATCCGCTACTTTTAATGACACAATTGTTGGTATAAAAACGATCAGCATACATGCTAATGTAAGCGGATGATAGGAAAATAGCTCAAAGCTCAAAAATGCATAAAGCATACCGATAATACTTGCGACGAATCGTGTATAAGCCGCATGAAGAGATTTTTTCTTCGTTGGCTGTACACATAATATTGTTAGAATACCAGCAGATGCATAAGAAGCTAATTCAAAGTATTGGGCAATGGCAATAGCGATTGCTGCACCAAATGCCGTTTTTAATGTACGATAGCCGATTGAAAACTTCTTCAAGTCGACTGCCTCCTATCTTTCAGTACTCTAATTATACAAACGTGTTGAAGGCTATATATCACTACAAACATGGGCACATCACCATAACGTGGGGTTGATTTCCGTTCCGGCTGGAGTCGCCCAGCCTCCACTCCAATCAACTAATATTCATTGAATAGGTTTTTACAAATGTCACCCACAACTTTTGGTGATGAGCCCCAATATATAGTTTTAGAAAAATAAAGGATTTTACCACAATAATGCCCAATATTTCTGATCAACACACCTGTTAATTTTATTCATTTCGAACTTTAGGTGAATCATTTAGCCAATATTAAAAATATTTCGAACGTCAATTGACTAGTATATTGAATATAAAAGAAGGTTATCTATGGAGTCATGCTAATCGGGGATCAACTATCATGGCTAAGTAGTAAGCCTCCGTAGATGTTGGCTACGGGGCTTCCTACTTATAGAATAGCTTCTCTTTTAACTCTATGAATAAAATTAAAGTTCGTCGCAGTATTCCTCAAAGTTTGCTTGTATGTTTGTTACTACTGACATTGGGTCATGCCCTTCAATTTCATAGCGTCCAACTTCTGCTACTACTTGGCCATCCTTTAATAACACAAATGATGGGGAGGATGGTAAATGATCTTCACCGAAGTGATAACGGGCAGCTGCAGTTGCTTCTTTGTCTTGACCAGCAAATACCGTTACAAGGTGGTCTGGACGTTTATCGTAATGTACGCATTGTGCTGCTGCTGGACGTGCGATACCGCCTGCACAGCCACATACTGAGTTTACCATGACTAATGTTGTACCTGGACGAGCAAACGCCTCTTCAACAGATTCTGGCGTGCGAAGCTGCTCATAACCAGCACCCTCAATTTCTGCACGTGCTGTTTTTAAAATTTCTTGCATAAATAAATCGTAATCCATATTCATATAGCGATAGCTCCTTTCAAGTTCGCGTCATCCTAAACTTCTAGCTTTAGATATTCGACGCTCATACATCTCCTATCATAGCAGTTAGTGACGAATTTGTGCACCTAGTTGCTCACATAAAAGGACATATTATTTCTGTGATTGTTCATCGCTAAATAAACGATCTACACCTTGTGTGACTGTCAACTGTCCATTTAAAATTTGACGTTCTAAAAGCTGCACCTGTGCTTTACGTTCTGGATTACCATAAAACATATCGATTAAATGTTCGGTAATCATCGATTGGAACCAATCTTTCGTCTGATTTTGACGTCTGATTGACCAGTAATTATTTACCTCAACGATTTGTCGGAACTCCCCTATTGTACTCCATACTTTGTCGAGACCTCGTTTTTCCCACGAGCTTACCGGCATTGCTGTGGACATCCAACCTGGAGTTGCAGGCTGTAAGAAATGTAAAATTTGCTTATACTCGGATACCGTTTTTTTAGCCAGACGAACATTATCACCATCAGCCTTATGAACAACGATGGCATCCGCTAACTCCATAATGCCCTTTTTCATGCCTTGAAGCTCGTCTCCGGCACCTGTTAAAACTAACAGCAAGAAGAAATCAACCATTCCACGGACATACGTTTCACTTTGTCCAACACCGACTGTTTCTATTAAAATGACATCATAGCCAGCCGCTTCACAAACAAGCATCGTTTCACGTGTCTTTTTATGAACACCCCCTAGGGTACCAGCTGATGGAGAGGGACGAACAAATGCATTAGGCTTTCTCACGAGCTCCTCCATTCGAGTTTTATCGCCTAAAATACTTCCACCCGATAAAGAAGAGCTTGGATCAATCGCAAGGACTGCCACTTTTTTCCCCATCTCACAAAGCATCGTTCCGAAAGCCTCAATAAACGAACTCTTTCCCGCACCAGGAACACCCGTTATCCCAATACGGACACTATTTCCTGTATGTGGTAGCAGCTCTTGTAGGAGTTCTTGTGCTTGCACTTTATGTGTTGCATTTGAACTTTCAATGAGTGTAATAGCTTTTGACAAGTGTGTACGAGAGCTTGCACGTACTTCTCGTGCAAGCTCCTGTATGTTTAAATTGCCCGCTTTTTTCTTTCGGAATTTTTTCGGTGTACCATATTGCATTCCGTCGTGAGTTGCCTCTACTCCGTCCATAACAAATAGCGCACTTTCAGGCATTCCTTTGTTTTTGTCCATTATTCAGACACTTCCTCATAGCCTAAACGTTTGTAAATCTCTTCAATAATTTTTTGTGCCGATACAGGAATTACTGTACCAGGTCCAAAAATCGCTACTGCGCCAGCTTCATAAAGGAAGTCATAATCTTGTGCTGGAATAACGCCACCAACAATAATAATGATATCTTCGCGGCCCAGTTTTTCTAGCTCTGCTACTAATTCAGGAACTAGTGTTTTATGACCAGCAGCTAATGAAGATACACCAATGACATGAACATCGTTTTCTACAGCCATTTGAGCTGCTTCGGCAGGTGTCATAAATAAAGGTGAAATATCTACGTCAAAGCCTAAGTCAGCATATCCTGTTGCCACAACCTTCGCACCACGGTCATGTCCATCTTGTCCCATTTTCGCTACTAAAATACGTGGGCGACGACCTTCATTTTCAAGGAATTCCTCTGTCATTTGTTTCATTTCAGCAATTTGCTCTTCATCTGAGAAGTGTGCAGAGTAAACGCCAGAGATTGAACGAATTACTGCCTTATGGCGACCTGAAACAACTTCGATTGCATCAGAAATTTCACCTAAAGAAGCACGAGCACGAGCTGCATCAACTGCTATTGCTAATAAGTTTTCTTCACCATCTTGCGCCGCTTTCGTTAATCGAGCTAGATGTTTTTGTACTTCTGCTTCATCACGAGCTACCTTCATTGCTTCTAAACGTTCAATTTGCTTTTGACGAACTAATGTATTATCAATATCAAGAATGTCGATAGGTTCTTCTTTTTCTAAACGATATTTATTTACACCAACGATCGTTTCTGTTTTAGAGTCGATTTTTGCTTGACGTTTTGCCGCAGCTTCCTCGACTTTCATTTTTGGAAGACCTGTTTCAATCGCTTTCGCCATACCGCCAAGTTCTTCGATTTCTTCAATTAATGCCCACGCAGATTTTGTAATTTCGTCTGTTAATTTTTCCACATAGTACGAACCGCCCCATGGATCAATGACTTTTGTCATTGCCGTTTCTTCTTGTAGGAACAGCTGTGTATTACGTGCAATACGCGCAGAGAAATCTGTTGGTAGAGCAATCGCTTCATCAAGTGCATTTGTATGCAGAGACTGCGTATGCCCCATTGAAGACGCATTCGCTTCGATTAATGTACGTGTCACATTGTTAAATGGATCTTGCTCTGTTAAAGACCAACCAGATGTTTGTGAGTGTGTACGAAGTGCTAATGTCTTAGGGTTTTTTGGATTAAACGTTGACATCATTTGTGCCCAAATTCGGCGGGCAGCACGCATTTTTGCAACTTCCATGTAATAGTTCATACCGATTGCCCAGAAGAATGATAAACGCGGTGCAAAGGCGTCAATATCGATTCCAGCCTTTAGCCCTGTACGAACATATTCAAGACCATCTGCTAATGTATAAGCAAGCTCGATGTCATTTGTTGCTCCCGCTTCTTGAATATGGTAACCAGAGATCGAAATTGAGTTAAATTTCGGCATATATTTCGCTGTATATTCAAAAATATCTGCAATAATTTTCATTGACATTGCTGGTGGATAAATGTATGTGTTACGAACCATGTATTCTTTTAAAATATCGTTTTGAATCGTACCCGCTAATTGGTCTGGTGTAACGCCTTGCTCTTCAGCAGCAACGATATAGAATGCAAGAACTGGTAATACAGCACCATTCATTGTCATAGAAACTGACATTTGATCCAAAGGAATTTGGTCGAATAAAATCTTCATATCTTCTACAGAGTCAATCGCTACCCCAGCTTTACCAACATCCCCTGTTACACGCGGATGGTCTGAGTCATAGCCACGGTGAGTTGCTAAGTCAAAGGCAACTGAAAGCCCCTTTTGACCCATCGCTAGATTACGTTTGTAGAACGCATTTGATTCTTCAGCTGTTGAGAAACCAGCATATTGGCGAACAGTCCAAGGACGAGCTACATACATAGTAGGGTATGGACCACGTGTATTTGGCGCAATACCTGCAACATCATTTAAATGTTTTGCCTCTTTAATATCTTCTTTTGTGTATATATCTTTAATTTCGATACCTTCATTGGTCATGAATTTTTCTTCTGACGCTTGAGGTGCCTCAGCTGCTAAAACTTTTTCGATTTCAACTGCACTAAAATTTGGCTTGCTCATCGTTGGACCTCCTTCATGCTAGCGAACACTGAATTTAACTTTTCAATGATGTTCTGTCCTGCGAAAATAAAGCCGTTTAAGCCACTTGCTAACCAAGCTTCTTCTTCGTCTTTAAATTTACCTGCAACGTCAACAATTACGTTAGCTGGTTCCCCTGCTAAAATTGCTGGTAGTAATTCTTTTGTATCGTCATCATTACCTGCAATTACCACATATGTTGCTTCTGTAGCATTTAACCAAGCTAACGCTTCTTCAGCTGTAGCAACTGGTTCGCTTTTTTCTGGTACTAGACCTACAGTGTTTAAGAAACCTGACACGAAATCAGCACGTGGTTTTGAATTTTTTAGTGTACCTAATGCTAAGATTCCTGTTTTCACATTTGCTGCTGTCATTTCCGCACGTAATTGTTCAAAAGGTTTAGCAATGCGCTTAATTTCTGCAAATGCTGGGTTTATTGCGCTTTCAAGCACATCTGCTGGATTGGCATAAATATTTGTACCGATCAATGATTGCTTACGCGTTTGTACCGCTTTGATACGAGCTTGATAGGATTTTCCTAGTTCCTCCGTAAGCCTTCCAGATGCAGTGTAAGCGTCAATGCCTCCAGCTGCTTCAATTTCTAAGAATAATGCCCAAGCTTCTTTCACAAAATCTGCTGTTAATGACTCAATAAAGTAAGAGCCACCAGCTGGGTCTATAACTTTTAAAACATTTGTTTCTTCTTTTAAGATTAACGATACATTTCGTGCAATACGAACCGATTGATCTGTTGGTTTCGTTAATGCATCATGGGGGTGAACTGTAAAGACATCCGCACCACCAATTAAGCCAGAAAGAGCTTCATTCGCTGAACGTAATAAGTTTACATAAACATCCAGCTTCGAGAAGCTTCTTAACGATGTTTCGGCAATAGTTGGAACTTTTACGCCATTAGTTACTCCATAAGCGGATGAGAACGCTTTCCAAAGTACTTTAAAGGCACGGAGTTTTGCTATCTCTGTAAAGAACTGTGTATCAACTGCAAAGGATACATAAAATTTCTTCGCGAACGCTTCAAAGTTTTCTTCTTGATTTGCGTATTTTGCGGCTAATGCAAGTGCATATGCTAACTCTTGCACAGCGTTTGCTCCTTCATTATGATAAACCGATGTGTCTGCACCGATTGAGCGCACGCTCGGGTAATCATTTAAAGAGATCGGATCTTTCGATACGATGAAACCTTTTACAGTTTCTCGCTGATTAACTGCTATTTTGTCGAACACTGCTAATAATGGGTCATTTGAATTTTCAACCACAATTTTAAATGAATATTCTGAGAAATAAATCGATAATTGTGCCAATATTTCTTCAGTCCATTCAAAATTTACACGGCTATCAATTGTTACTACTTCATTGCCTCGAGCTAAGCTATCATCAAGTTGCGCAAAAAATGCTGCACTAGTATCAGCATATATTTGCTGTGCCACTTGAAATGCTTGGTTATTTTGTAGGGAACGGATTGTAGCAACTTGTTTATCAAGTTCTTCACCAAGTTTTGCTACTAAACTTTCTTGGGTATAAAGAGGTTCTAATGTAATACCTTCACTTGTTTTCGTTAAAAGAGACTCGAATGGTTTCCCTTTTAAAGCCTTGATTGCTGCATCTTGCCATTCTGAAAAGGATGGCTTTTCAAATTCAATATTTTTCATGTTGTTTGACATGCGGACGCTTAATCAGCTTCCCCCCTTAGTAGTTTCTATTTGTTATTCTACATGACAAATTGCGACTCGAAAAGCAAAAAAAAATCGGAAACCGTTATATAACAGGTTTCCGACAAGTCGTCAGTAGACTGACGTTGAAGATTTATTTGTATTTTCGAGTATTTTTTTAACTCTATTTAGGAATTTACCACAGACTAGTCCATCAAGAACACGATGATCTAAAGATAAACATAAATTCACAATATCTCGTGCAGCAAACATTCCGCCAGGTAAAATAACCGGTTTTTTTACAATACTTTCCACCTGTAGAATAGCCGCTTGTGGGTAATTAATGATGCCCATCGACTGAATGGAGCCGAATGCACCCGTATTATTGACCGTAAATGTACCACCTTTTATATCATCCATCGTCAGTTTTCCGGCACGAACTTTCACTGCAAGCTCATTAATTTCCTTCGCAATTCCTTTAATTGATTTTTCATCAGCGTGTTTTATAACAGGAACAAATAATGCATCCTCTGTTGCGACTGCAATGGAAATATTTATGTCATGCTTTTGAATAATTTTGTCCTCTGCCCACATGGAATTCATCATCGGGAATTCCTTTAGAGCTTGAGCAACGGCTTTTACGAAGAAAGCAAAATACGTAATATTAAAGCCTTCTTTTTGTTTAAACTCTGTCTTAATGCTATCACGATATGTTACTAAATCTGTAACATCTACTTCCATCATCATCCATGCATGTGGCACTTCATGAACGCTTCGTACCATATTATTAGCGATAGCACGGCGCACCTTCGTTACCGGAATCTCAATATCGCCTGCTTGAATTGGTTGTGCAGATGTGGCTGATTTAGGATTTTCCTGTGATGCAGGTGCTGCAACAGGTGCTGACTGCGGAACGGCTGAATCGACTGCAGGCGGTGTTTCAACTAAAGAAGTTGGCACATTTCCTGCTTCAATCAGCTTCATTAGATCTTTTCTTGTAATACGTCCCCCTTCACCAGTACCTGTGATTTGATCAAGTGCAATTTCATACTCTTGTGCAAGTCGAAGAACAGCAGGTGAATAACGTACTTTATCCTGTCGAGCTGTTTTTTGCGATGCTATCGGAGCTGTAGCTGGTTGCTTAGTCTCCTGTTTCTTTTGTACACCTGCATTTAAAATTGCCGTACTTACCGCTGATTTTTTCGGTGGAGGCGGAGGAGGCAACTCACTATCACCTGCTATTTCAACGGAACAAACAACTGCACCAACCGGTAACGTTTGCCCTTCCTCTGCAAGTAGCTCTGTAATAACTCCTTCAAAAGAAGACGGGATTTCTGCATTTACTTTATCTGTTACAACTTCTGCTAGAGGATCATATTTTTTTACAGTATCGCCTGGCTTGACAAGCCATTTTTCAATCGTACCTTCTGTTACACTTTCGCCGAGCTGTGGCATTGTAATATTTTGAATAGCCATCATCTATTCCCCCCATCAATTATGCCTAGGTGTAATTGTATCTATCAAATTACTATCATCTTTATAAAATACTCATCACCATAAAGTGGGGTTGATTTCCGTTCCGACTGGGCGCTTTCCTGGGGGCATCCGATGAGCCCCAAGGAGTCGCCCAGTCTCCACTCCAATCAACTTATATACATGACATAACGTTTTAAGAAATGTCATCCCGAACTTTTGATGAAGAGCCTTAAAATACCTGTGACATTAATAAGCTTTAGGCTATGACACGTTGATAAACAATCACATTTATTTTAACTTTTCAAAGTTTCTATTTACCACATGAGTGGATATCAGAAATAGATCCTTTTATATTAGAATGCTGCAAGTTCGCGCATTGCACGCTCTACTTTATCAGGGTTGATCATAAAATATTTTTCCATCGTTGGTGCATACGGCATAGCTGGAACATCTGGTCCTGCAAGGCGCTGAATTGGTGCATCGAGCTCAAATAAACAATGTTCTGCAATGATTGCTGCAACCTCACTCATAATGCTGCCCTCTTTATTATCCTCGGTAACTAGTAAAACTTTGCCTGTTTTACTTGCCGCCTCAATGATTGCTTCTTTATCAAGTGGGTATACAGTGCGTAGGTCAAGAATATGGGCTGAAATACCATCTGCCGCTAGGCGCTCTGCCGCTTGTAATGCGAAATGGACAGCTAAACCATACGTAATGACAGTAACATCTTCCCCTTCTCGCTTAACATCTGCCTTACCAATTGGCAAAGTGTAATCCTCTGCTGGGACTTCACCTTTAATAAGTCGATATGCACGCTTATGCTCAAAAAATAATACTGGATCCTCATCGCGGATTGCTGCTTTTAACAAGCCTTTTGCATCATACGGTGTTGATGGTATAACAATTTTCAACCCTGGTGTTCCTGCAAAAAGTGCCTCTACAGACTGCGAATGATAGAGCGCTCCGTGAATACCTCCGCCAAATGGTGCACGTATAACCATCGGGCAAGACCAGTCATTATTTGAACGATAGCGGATTTTCGCTGCCTCAGAAACAATTTGGTTAACGGCCGGCATGATGAAATCAGCGAATTGCATCTCAGCAATTGGGCGCATCCCATACATTGCAGCACCAATACCAACACCAGCAATAGCACTCTCTGCAAGAGGCGTATCAAGTACCCGGTGTTCACCAAATTGCTCGTAAAGACCTGCTGTTGCTTTGAAAACCCCGCCTTTACGACCAACGTCCTCTCCTAAAACGAAAACACGCTCATCACGTTCCATCTCTTCCTTCATCGCTAATGTAATCGCATCAATATAAGACATCACTGCCATTACACGTCACCTCCGTCCACTGGTGCATATACGTATTTCAAAGCATGCTCTGGTGCTGCATACGGAGCAGCTTCTGCATAATCTGTTGCATCATTTACCTCGGCCATGACACGTTCTTCTATTTCAGCACGTATTTTTTCCGTCATAACTCCAGCATCCATTAGATACTTTTCAAATAACAGAACGGGATCCTTTGCCTTTCCTTCTGCTATATCCTCGGCAGTGCGATATTGACGATCATCATCATCCGAAGAATGAGCCGTTAAGCGATAAGTCACTGTTTCTATTAAACTTGGACCTTGACCACTAAGTGCGCGATCAGCCGCTTCTTTTACAACCTTATAGACTTGTAACGGGCATTTTCCATCAACAGTAACACCTGGCATACCATAGCCAATACCGCGATCTGATACTTTCGCACAGCCTAATTGACGTTCAACTGGCACAGAAATTGCGTATTGATTATTTTCTACCATTATAATTACTGGAAGCTTATGCACTCCAGCGAAATTCGCACCCTCATGGAAATCACCTTGGTTAGAAGAGCCTTCACCAAGCGTAACAAAAGAAATAAAATCTTCTTTTTGTAGACGCCCTGCTAGAGCTACTCCCACCGCGTGGGGAACTTGTGTAGTAACTGGCGAAGAGCCTGTTAGAATACGATTTTTCTTTTGTCCAAAATGACCTGGCATTTGACGCCCACCCGAGTTTGGATCCTCTGCTTTAGCAAATGCGGATAACATCAATTCTCTTGGTGTCATGCCAAAATGTAAAACAACACCCATATCACGATAATAAGGTGCAATATAATCTCTGTTATTATCAAGAGCAAAGGCTGCCCCTACTTGCGCTGCCTCCTGTCCCTGACAAGAAATAACAAACGGAATTTTACCAGAACGGTTTAATAACCACATACGTTCATCTAGTCTTCTAGCCATTAACATCGTTTCGAACATTGCAAGTACATCTTCATTTGATAAACCTAAATCCTCATGCTTAATTTGAACACCTTGCATAGGAACACCCCTTCCCGACGTTTCACTCTTGTTACAAAAACACTTGTACCTGACGCTTTGCTTTCGGTACATAAAACACTTGTACCTGACGCTTTGCTTTCGGTACATAAAACACTTGTACCTGAAGCTTCGCTTTTGGTACATAAAATACTTGTACCTGACGCTTTGCTTTCGGTACAAAAAACATCTGCTTAAAGAAGTTAAAAATGAATGGCGCGATTATCTACTGCTAACGCTGCTTCCGCTAGTACCTCATTCAGTGACGGATGTGGATGAATAGCCTGACTAACTTCCCAAGGCGTTGCATCCAATAATTTAGCAAGTGATGCTTCTCCAATTAAATCTGTTACATGTGGTCCTACCATATGAATACCCAAAATATCATTCGTTCCTTCATCGGCAATAATTTTCACAAAGCCATCCGACTCTCCATTTACTAGCGCTTTTCCAATCGCCTTGAATGGAAACTTACCGACCTTCAATGAATAACCTTGCTCTCGAGCAGCCCTCTCTGTTAAGCCAATACTTGCGACCTCAGGGTAAGAATAAACGCATTTTGGTACATTTAGAACATCCAGTGCCTCAGTTTTACCCGTTGCAATATGCTCAATAGCAGATATCCCTTCGTGTGAAGCAACATGAGCTAATTGTAAGCCACCGATAACATCCCCAATGGCATACATATGTGATTCCTTTGTTTGATAAGAATCATTGACTTTGATAAACCCATTCTCAACTTTTATTTCTGTATTTTCTAATCCAATACCTTGTGTATTTGCTTCACGGCCAACACAAAGCAATAATTTATCAGCCTCAAATAATTCATCCTGATCATTAACTTTTGCAGAAATGAAAACGTTATCATTTTCAATTTTAAAGGTTCCCGAATCTAAGCGAGCGTTTGTCACAATTCGGACGCCCCTTTTTTCAAGCTGCTTCGTTACTTCTTTTACAATATCCGTATCCTCTGCAGGTAAAATGGATGGCCCATATTCAATGATCGTTACGTAAACCCCAAAATCACAAAGCATAGAAGCCCATTCAATTCCAATAACTCCTCCGCCTACAATTAACAATGACTTTGGCAGATTTTCCATTTCCAGTGCATGATCAGAGTTCATCACATACTTACCGTCAACCGTTAATCCCACCATTCCTCTTGGCTTTGATCCTGTTGCAATGACCACATTTGCTGGAACTAGCATTTCATTTTCATCGCCATTGTTCATTTCAACTGAAATAGTGCCAGGCATTGGTGAGAAAATGGACGGTCCTAATATTCGCCCTGTTCCCTGATAAACGTCTATTTTGCCCTTTTTCATCAGTGTATTCACACCTTGGCTCAATTGCTCAACAATCGTTTGCTTCCTTGCCTGCACTTTGTCGAATTGCAATGTAACTCCTTCAATATCAACACCATATTCAGCGGCTGTTTTATTTGCCATACGATACACTTCTGCACTTCGAAGTAAGGCCTTACTTGGTATACAGCCTTTATGCAAGCATGTTCCACCTAGGCGCTCACGTTCGACAATAGCTGTTTTTAAGCCCAGCTGTGCAGCTCGAATTGCTGCAACATAGCCACCTGTACCTCCGCCTAAAATGACAACATCATAATTTTGAGCCATATGGATTCCCCCTTATGAGAAAAATGCTAAAGCATCTTGTTCCTTTAGTACCTAAGTTAAATGAATTCATTTAAACTATTAATTTATTATAAAGTTAGAAGAAGTCGACAATGCGACTTCTTTAAACGAATAAGCGGTTCTTAACGACCGTGTAATATATTTTTTTCATTTTTCAGGAATTGGCTACGAGACTTTGATACTCGAGCAATACGTTCTTCTGCTAAACGATTAGCTGCTACATATGTCGGTATACCATCACGTTTAGAAATCTCGAAGATTTTTTCGATACTATCATAAATGCCTTCAACACGCTTCATCGCACGCTCACGGTTATATCCATATAATTCATCTGCTACATTTATTACTCCACCTGCATTAATCACATAATCAGGTGTATAAACGATCCCTAATTCATGTAAATAATCGCCATGGCGAGAATCTTGTAGCTGGTTATTGGCAGAACCTGCGACAACCTTTGCTTTTAGTTGCGGAATCGTTTCATCATTTAAAATCGCTCCTAATGCACAAGGTGAGAAAATATCAACATCCTGTGAATAGATTTCCTCTGGTGCCACAGCAGTCGCACCAAAAGCATTCACAACTCGATCAATTGCCCCTTGATTAATATCTGTAACAACAAGTTTTGCACCTTCCTTATGTAAATACTCGCAAAGCTTGTAGGCTACATTCCCTAGACCTTGCACAGAAATAGTACGCCCCTCTAGTGAATCAGATCCAAATGCTTCTTTTGCTGCTGCTTTCATTCCAAGGTATACACCGTAAGCAGTTACCGGAGATGGGTTTCCTGAAGAACCAAAAGCCGGAGAAATTCCCGTTACATAATTTGTTTCCTCATGCATTAAATCCATATCTGTCACTGTTGTACCAACGTCTTCTGCCGTAATATAGCGACCATTAAGCCCTTGGATGAAACGTCCAAGTGCGCGGAACATCTCTTCATTTTTATCTTTAAATGGGTCACCGATAATAACCGTTTTTCCACCGCCAAGGTTTAAACCAGCTGCAGCATTTTTATAGGTCATCCCTCTTGCTAAACGTAATGCATCCTCTATCGCATTTTCTTCTGATGCATATGTCCACATCCGTGCCCCGCCTAGTGCTGGTCCAAGTGTTGTGTCATGGATAGCGATAATCGCTTTTAACCCTGATGCTTCATCTTGGCAAAATACCAATTGTTCATAATCATACTTTTCCATATACTTGAAGATTTCCATGAAAACTCGCCCCTTTGCTTTGGAAAGTGCATCCCCTAATGCCCATCCCAATTCAGTATATTTAATGTTTAAAATTGTTTAACAATGGATAATATTGCTCCATTTATTTTTACAATACTGACAAATTCACAATTTAGCAACTATTATTACACTTTCTTATTTAAATAAGAATTTTCTAAAAATTCAGTTACAGTTGCTGTGTTATATCTTACTTGTTGTTGGGTTCCTAGCTTTATAACCTTCCTTGACATTCCAATATCCACAGGTACAATTAAACTAAGGAATAAGGGGGGACATGCATGGCTCGTTTAGCTGCATTTATTGTAATGCTTATTCCAGGTCTTATGGCTGCAGGTGGCATTAAATTTATGCGTGATACATTATTTGGTAAGCTCATCTCGCCTTTCCCATTTTTATGGCTACAATTCGTCGTTGGCATTATTCTTTTTGTTATAGGCTTTGGCTTTTTCGCAGGATTTTTACTTCACCGCGATCGAAAAAATGGAAAAGTGGCTCCGCGCTTCCAAAAAAAATAAAAATAGCTATCCTATTAAGTCTCAACAGACTTATTTGGATAGCTATTTTTATCTTCATTCATCAGAATGATTAACGTTGCTGTTCCGCAATTACTTTATCAGGAAAATCAGTAATCCAGCCAATGACAGAAGGATGCGGATTCAATAAAAATGTTTCATCTCCATCAATTGCATAAAAACGACATGCTTTATCACTTGTTACACAAGCCTCTAAATATCTTGGTTTATAATACCTTTTATGCATATGAACACTGTCAATAGCTTTGTAATCACTAAGCAAATCCCATTTTAATTTTTTTGTTGCTATAAGTGCTGTTTCATAGTCAGGCTTATATTGTTTCACAATCTCCAGAAGCTCATAGTGAAACGATGAAAAATGACTGCCAACAGGCAAAGTAAGCCCTTGAAGCATTTGAATAAGTGCGCTTTTATTTTCGAGGATTGTTGATTTTAATTCGATATTAAGAGGTAGCTGTTGTGAATTTGCCCATGTTAAAACTACATCAAACGTCGGAATTTTATACGTTGAAAATAATCGCCTCCACGGCCTCCCCAGTTTAAAGCTTACTAGCTCCTCTATCGTACATTCGTTCACAAGCTTATTGATGCCAACTAATCTTGACAGCTTTGGATCATGATACACAACCGGAATGCCCTCTTTGGAAAGCTGGATATCTAATTCAATCCCATCTGCCCCTAGCTCTAATGCCTTTTCAAAAGCCTTCAAGGTATTTTCAAGTGCATACGCTGAAGCCCCACGATGTGCAAATACAGGAATGAAAGATTCACTAGACATTTAACTCACCGAATTCGATAAGAAATTTACCATTTGTCATCTTGCTTAATAAGGATGATTTTTTACCAATTTGAATATAGGTACCAGGATGAGCCTCCTTCGTCACAAGAATTTCCTCTTTTCCAGCATGACGCATTTCATCCACTATTAGCTTAACCTCACGATCAATTGTCACTGCTTCCGCTTTCAATTTTGTTAAGCTTTGTTTTGTTTCCTCAAATGTAGCTATCTGTTCCTTAGACATTTGGTTAAGGTGTGGCAGTAAGCTTTTAATTTTCCCCTCGTGCTCAGAGATTTCTGATTGCAGCGACTTAAGTTGTGCTGCCTTCTCTTGCATAATAGAATAGCTTGCCTGTTTATTAACACTTTCGATGATCAAGTCAGTTCGACGCTCTAAACGATTTCCCGAGATGGAAGTGACGATTGTATTCTTGGCAACTGCACGGCCCCCAATAATTTTCCCTTTTCGTTCGTCCACAAAGATTGAATGTGCAGAGAGCTGTGATCCCAATGCATAAAATCCTATATGAATGCTGTCAGCTGCAACTAAATTTGCCTCATTGACATGCTTAACGAAAATATTGCCACCTGCCTCTACAAGAGTTGAGCCCAGACCAAAAATCCCTCCACGAATATAAACGTCGCCTTCAATGGATTTAATAAGTTTGGCACCGCTTACACCTTCAGCACCCTCGATGGAAATATCTCCAGTAGCAATGACTGTATAGCCTGATGTAACTGTTCCTTTAATGCTTAAAGAGCCATTAAATTCGAGATTCCCTGTTTCAACGCCAACGTCCCCATTAATTGGTAAATGTCTATTAACACCGATCATGCCTTTAACATCATCTAATACACCAGCTATTTTTGAACGGATGACAATTTTCCCATCCTCTTCCACTTCATAAGCTGATTTTTTATCGTATCGTATAGGGAAATCACGACCTGGTACAGCAGTCATAATTTCGCCTAGTACATTTTTCCCTGGTTTACCTAATGTCGCAGGGATTTTCTCGCCTAGCCATGAACCCTCGGAAATTTCAGAAATAAAGTTCATGTCATAATAATCAGCTTTCCCATCTTCGCGAATTACTGGCTTTCTCTCTGGTTTAGGTAAGTATGTAATTTGTGCATCTGTTCCTGCTACAGGTGGTGTTCCTTGTGCAATTAAAAATGCTTTTCCTGGCTCAATCTTAGAAATATCAAAATCTAATATTCCATGAACAATACCTTCATTCTCGATTGTTTCCAGAATTTGTTGAGTTAATTTCTCTTTATTCTTTAGAATATAATCATGTATCTCATATACAAATATTGAGGCAGACATTTTATCTCGTGCAGTTTCTGCTTCAACATTCGGTAGCCAGCGTCCAATTTCAACAGGGCTTGTGCCTTCTGTTGCTAAGACATTTTTTAATATCGAAAAATTCGACAATTTAAGTCGGGGATGACTACGTAATATGCTATCAAATTCTTTTAATGGAAAACCGGCACTGTAAGTAAGCAAATATACCTTGCCATTATCTTCCGTTATTTCGAATTTATCATTTCGAACTAGAATCAAGCTACCTCCTCCTTCCCTCTAACTGTAAGTATATACAATCTATTTACATTTGTTTAGAGACAATTGTCACTACTAAGAAAGAATTTACCCATACTTTGTAAGTAATACATTCAAACATCCTTTTAATTTTCACGTCAATATTAGTCGATTTATACTACGAAAAGGTAAGGTTTTACTCAATCTCAATAATCCAGCTACTTTAATTATTTAAATTTAACTGTTGAAAATCAGGAAATCCACTAAATCTTTAACTAACTTAAATAATAGATAATGTTTCTGTCATAATTTTTATAAACATGCACTAGGCCTTCAATACTATGGCTACGAGTCATTCTCTAAAATAGCCTCAATGCGAATATGAGCGCCAAGTTGATCGAAATTCAGGAGCTGTTCACGCGTCATATAGTAAATGCTGATTCTTCCATTAATTCCAAGTCGCACCTCAAATAAGTTTTCTTCTATCTGCGTTATTTCTAACGAGTTATTTTCGTCAAGTTGTAAGTTTACGCTTTTCATATGTTATCACCTGATTGAATTATATACGTTCAAGCAAAAATAAACGACCAACAGTCTAGTTGATCGTTAAATTTCATCACTTTCCTAATACATATTCGGCTAACACACTTTGAATTTTATATATGTTAGTTGATTTATTAAAGTTTTTCTGTATCGGTAATTCACTACCTGAAACCCAAATTTTCAACTCTGCATCAAGATCAAATGTTCCCGCAGTTTCAACTGCAAAATGAAGAATACTCTTATATGGAATTGAATGATATTGCGTTTTCTTCCCAGTTACTCCTTGTTTATCGATTAAGATAAGTCTTTTATCCGTAAAAATAAAAGTGTCTCTTATAATTTTATAGGCATTCTTAATTTTTTCATTAGGCGTTAATAAATCTTTAACTTCTTCCTGTAATTTTTCTAAATTCACTTCACTCGCATTCCCTATTATCCCATCAAATAACCCCATCTTCATTCCCCCTCCAAATGTCCATTCTCCATTTAAAATATGAGATTATTTTTCCATAAATTCAATGTAAAACTGGTTATTTAAACATCAAACGTCAGTAAGGCAAATTATAAAAATAGGCTCTTTAAGCTTTTTACCGAAAAATCCAACATATAACGCTCAATTTCGATTTTTAGACACAAAAAATACGCCCCTCAAACAGTCGGCGCAAACTGTCTAAAAAGGCGTTATAATTTTCGCTACGTTATTTAAATTAGATTTACCAGACAACCTTGATATACTCGTGATGGACGTATAACCAAACATCGGAAATCGCTTCTCTCTATTCATGCTTCTCGTAGTATACAAGGGTAATTAAATATGCAATCCAATAGAAGCTAATTAAAAGCCCCGGTACAATAAAGATAAATCCCCATGCAATGTTCTTAGTAATGATATACCCCACAAGGCCACCAATCATAATAACGATAAGGCACCAAAATAAAATATCTAATGTTCTGGCTTTGCTTTTAAGCATTATAAGACGATTTCGTTCATCCTGTTCTTCAACTAAATCTTTTTGTGTAGCTTTCCGGGAAAATGCACGAATAAAACCGCTAATGCCTATTGCAATAAGCAGAACAGAAAGCAAGACATTTTTTATCTGTCCAGGCAGGAAATCATTTGGTTCAATAATATCAAGTACAAGAGTCCATACCCCTAATATCGTCCACATTACTCCCCATACAAATCCTTTTTTATTATATACTTTCATACTTTTCATCCTCCAATGCTTTATTTTCTTTCAAACAACACAGTTCCTCAACTGTTGTATCAAATACCTGTGCCATTCGATATGCAAGCATAAGGGAAGGACTGTATTGTTCCTTTTCGATAGATATAATTGTTCTATTAGAAACATGCACCAAATCGGCAAGCTGTTGCTGTGTTAGCACGGCAGCCGTACGCAGTTCTTTCACTTTTGTTTTCATATCTCCCCCCCTTTTAACATGAAGTAAACTTCATATGAAGTTTACTTCACAATACAACCCACACTCCAAAATGTCAATATTGAATTGAAGTTTACTTCATTACTTTATATAACATAATTATGACATCCTATTAATGAATCAATTAATAGGAGATATTCAGACATCTACATTATCTAATAGATAATCTTCTTGTTTACAACTCCATTAATTGCCTTTTTTACAAAAAAAAGCATCCCGAAGGACACTTTGATTACTACTTATTCTTCATTGCGTTTTACTCGATAGCGTGCGCTGTAGCCTTATCTTGTAAGTATCTTAATGTTTTAGTCAGCTGTTCGTTCTCTTAACTTTTGCTTAAGATTCTTGCTGTGCTCTTTCCTGTAAAACTCTTGCCTTTTTGCTTAGATAATCAGCGCTAGTAAATCGAAATATCTTAATCCTATTTTTTTTGAACAACAAACTTAATAAGCAAGTCTTCACCTGTAAGCTCCGTTAATATACCTGTAATCAAATGACTATAATGATTTTCAAGCCAATCTCGAGCAAACGAATTTGGCGCAGTAATCGTCACAGTTGAGTCACTACCATTGTAGGACAGTAATTTTGTTGACTTTATCCACGTTTCGAAGCTTGGTTTAGAAATTTTTTGTCCAATTCGAGCCAGGACATTATTCCATAGTTCTTCGATATGTTCCAAGCTGCTAATTTCCTGTACTGCGTTCTTTAAGATCACATCTGGCATTTGTCCATTTACTTCAAGTTTTTGCTTTGTAGGTTGGGATTCTTCATGTGTTGCTTGCCTGTGAATAACCATCTTTAGCTTCCCAATTTCTTCGGCTAAGAAATGGATATTCTGGTCTACCTTATCAAGACGCTGTTCAATTTTATCTAGCCGTTGGGGATTAGAGGTCGAAGTTCGGAAAGCGAAAGAGATGGCAAAACAAGCTAAGATTGAATTGAAAGAGATTGATTTAATTAAGCAATATAGAGAGGAACGTAGTTATGAACCAATCACCAAAAGGAATCCATTTAGATAATCATCAGTGGCTTGATAAAGTACATCAGCAACGAAAGAAGCGTTCTGTCTCTATCGGTAAACAAACTATTGATTTTCTTGTAGCTCAAGGAATTCCAGTAACCTATCACAACATTAGCGAGCATTCCAAATCTTTTGACGACAACGGAAAAGGCATCCATATGAATACGATTAAGCGTAATGAGGAACTACATGCATATTATAAACAGCATAGCAGAACGTACAAAGTGAAGAATACTCGTAAAAAGCCTGTGCTGCCCTCTAAATTTGATGAGGCAACATTAAGAAGGATTTCCCCCGAACGTGATATAAACAATGCTAAAAATAAGTATATGCAGCTTACAAAAGAAGAGTTGGTGAATAGGCTGATATCGGTTGAACAATACGTTGCGGAAAATCAGAAGCGATGGGTTGCTAATCATTTTGAGCAGTTTAAATAGATAATTAAAGAAATACGAAATAGCCTTGTTAGATTATTTTCAACAAGGCTACCTTGACCTTCTTGTTAAACTAAAGCCCCCGTTAGTTTAACAATTCACCGTATCAGTTGTAAATGAAATTAACTTTAAACTTGAAAATAATCAATCGAAAAATTTAGAGACTCTAATTATTTCTTCAGTAGGAGTCAGTGTCGCTTCGGCAATACTCTTGTTACTGTTGGCTAAGTATTGCTTAATCAAGTGGTAACCAATAGTATAACCGGCATTCGCCGATAAACCAACTGGACTGTACCCTCGTTTCTTAGCAACATCATCACCAAACATATAAGCTGATACTTCTCCAAAACCTTTAGTCTTCCGTCCTTCTTTTATCACTTCGATTGAGTACTCCATCTCTTCTTTATCAAAATCTGCAATCCAAGGTCCTATCAACTCTTTCCCATACATCTCTTCAGCAAAACATTCAGCTAAACCTTCCAATACTATATATTCTTGTACAGTCACGTCACCGTGATTAAATGGTTCAAATGTAAAACGAACATTATGATTAAACTCGTGAGCTAAAGCTGATTTTAATCGTTTCTTATTAAAGTCATTTGGAACAACCATTAGCATAATATATCCCGGTATACCACCAAAACCTGAATATCCTTTATTTACTTTCATTTCTTGACTATCTTCATCCCCTAAAAGAATATTTACGTAGATTTCTTCTAGTGGAATAGAATAACCTCTCTTTTCAAATTCATCAATTCCTTTTGAGATAACTTCCTGATATTCTTCAAAAATCTTAGACTCTATAAGTTCTGGCAAATTATCCTTAACCTGTTGAATAGATTTTCTTGGAGTCCAAATCCCTAACATCTCTGATGCCATAACAATATCGTATCCATTAGATTGCGTTGCTTTTAACGGTACATTTAGATAATCCCACATTGTTTTCATTGGTTGCATCAATTCATATCGGAATGAATCCTCATTACCATTCCCTAATAAACAATTATCATAGAAATCTAAGCTATTGATTAAGTTGATTTTTAATTTTCCCACATTATTCCCTCCTTATCTAATAGCTTAATCCTTTACGCAACGTCAATGTAAAGCTTTTAATGCTTTATATTGATCTCTATTTTTAAATGATAAAACAAACATCTTCTTCAACTAACCTGCTCCGTTAGTTCAATAAGAAAAAAAGAGCTGCCTAAGCAACTCAATGTTCTCTAATTAACGCCCCCCGTTAGCCATCCATGAAGCGCAAAAATCAGCTCTTCACCACAGAAAATGAAAGATGATTAAGTTCTTTCATGGGAGTTTAAGTGTATTCATTCACAAATAGTTATTTCAATATATCTCTTTCTAAAGAGACTGATTCTAAATTAAAATTAATGAGTATCATTCTTTATGTGAATGATACTCCTCTAAAAACCGTTCTTACTTATGATACGGTTCTCCGCTAATGAAATTTTCACTTAATTAAACCAACTAATACCATACATATTAAAGAAGAAATTATTCCCAAAAGTACAAAAAAGCACTTAATAAAATTCACTCTTGAAAACATTTTATTTTCATCAAATTCCTTACTATTATCCAAAAGAAGGTATGAATATACTGGAAATGTAAATGCTAGTACTATCCAATATTTCAATTCCCCAGTATTTCTAATTCCATCCATTATTCCATTCAAAATCGGAAACAATATCATAAATAAAAAACCTTGTGTATATTTTTTAATATATCTCTTCATTTTTATCCTTCCTAAAAATAAATATTTATCCCTTCGTTCGGAAAATTTCCCATTGAATATTTAACCTATCAAATCTTAACAATATATTGCCTTAATTCATATAATTTTTTCCTCATTCAACTAAACTGCCTCGTTAGTTGAAGATTACATAACTTAACATCTCGTTTATACATTTTCATTTCATAAAGACCCCAATTTACATCTTTAATCACAAATAAAAGCTGAACTAACACAAAAATTAGTTCAGCTTAAAAATAACTTATTATAATGTTGCACATTGTATAAAGAATGTTGATGTATTAAGTGCATTACTTTAACTCTTGACTTTTAATAAAATTTTATAGTCACCTTTTCACTTGTAAGTAGCAATTTAGTTATTGAATATTTGTTCGTAACGGTGGAAGAATGCCACTGTGTGCGCTCTTGCTAGAGAATCATTTGGTTTAAACTCTTCATTTGTTTTAGTAGTTGTTAAACCATTATCACGAAGGAATTTAATAGCTTCTGACTGAGATACAGTCTTACCATAATGCATTGAAGCTAAGATACGAGCGAAGTTACCCCGTGTGATATCCTTACCTGCAATGGCTTGTTTGGATGCTGTGTTAGCACCTAGAACCGGTAGAGAGTATTTTGTAGCCAGTTGGTAGTTTACGTCTCCATACCATGAAGTATTAGCTATCGTTGAAGCTAGTTCTGATGGTTTGAAGTAACGTAATAGGATAGATAACATTTGGTTTTCCGTTAAGTTAGTGTACGGTTTAAGTAAGTTTTCGTACTTACCTGTTGATGGGTTTTTCACGTTTGGGTATCCACTGATGATACCGATGTTGACTGCCCACTTAAAATCCTCAGCCCAGTATTGGTTTGCATTGTAATCAGCAAACTTTGATACATCAACGTTGCCCGTTGTGGGCGGTGTTACTGGAGGTGTTGGCGTTGGTGTTGAAGCTGAGTAGTTTAAATAACTTGATGCTACATACCCCTTTGTCCCGTCACTTCTTTTCATAGGATACCAAACAAAATGGTTTTTCTTCGTTGATACTTCTTCATATTCAAAAGGACCCGTAATGGTAACAATTTCGCCTTCACGTAAAGTACCCATAGAAGAACTATCCGTAGTAGGTCTTGTCCTTAATGTTACATTAGTTGTTGCACTAACTTTTTGATTTGTTTCAAAAAAATACTTTGATTTATTTAATGGTAAATCAAAATCATAGTTCATCGCTGAAAATTTAATATTTTCCCTGCTGTTAGAGTCATATTGAAAATGTTCGCGTGAAAAAGGCAGCTCTGTTAAGTCTATTAACTCCAATTTCTCAATAATTTGGAGAATTCTTTCTTGATAGGCATTTGCATTTCTTTCACCAGTTGCTTGGACAATTGGACTATTTACTGGCTTAGTACCGTTATAAGCCATGATAGCGAAGTACCAATGTTCCAGTACATCTCTTTCCCCACCGTTGATGCTAGGTAAATCCTTCCGCTTAAACATATTATCTAGAGTCTCTACACCAGCTTGAATATTATAGACAATATCGCTTTTTAGTCTATCTTGATTGTAGCCGGCTTGATTTGTAATTTGCATAATGCCAATTCCCTTATCAGCTGTCACAATCGCTTCACCATTCACATCGAAATGACGCCAATTTCCACTTTCACCTTCCGCTATTGCCTTCACAATTTCAGGAGGAACATCATAAATCAGTGCTGTTTCGGTTAACAAACAGTTCATTGTGGAAAAATCAGGGTTTACTTTCGATGCCGAATTATAATCACATGTATTTGCAATATTATTAGCTAATACATTTTTATCTATATTTATAGATAGAGAGAGGGCACCAATGGCAATAACACTAATCAATGGTTTCAATATCTTTTTCATATCCGAATATTACACTTCCTTTCATATTTTCTAAAGTTAAAAGATTCAGATATATGTTATCATAAACCCAATATTTGAGATAGGGGTAATAGTCAATGTTTCTTTCATTTAACAGGATTGAGTGATAAATGATAGCCCTAACATATATTGTTTAATATTGATTCGGTGAAAGGGTTGTAAATAGCGATTGTTGGATTTTTACATTTTTGTTAAATATGTAAGCTTCCTAAAGTCCATTTAGACAAGCCCAAGCCAAATCTATCAACTCTTACAGGCTCGTTAAATGGCTCTAGGAGGTTGCAAAGAGAAAGTAGTGTAATGATTCAACAATTGATTACGAACATCTAGGGGTAGCATCAGAAAAATGCGAATTTACAACGATAAGGGATAGATTTTGTATGTACGATTTTATGCATCTGAATTTTGGCTATCAGATTTTGAGTTTTTTAACTTAATAACGAATAGGATTATGACTAAAATTATCAGAAATAGACCTAGATAGAGTAGCCCTTTTCCTAAGGGATAGTTTATTGCATATTCTTTTTGAAATTCCAATAGCTCTTTACTACTTATAGAATTAATATCTTGTAAAGGGATAAGGATTGTTTGTAATATATATCCAATCACTATTAAACAAAATGATAAAAAAATCATGCTAAAAAGTGTTATCTTATTGAACAAAAACCGCATAATGTCACCTCAATTTTTTCCCTATTTCTTACATAGACGTTTTCACTCAAAAAAGGTTGTTCGATACAAAAAAGCTCCCATAGCGAAGTTAGGGAACTTTTTATACTTAACGTTGTAAATCCGCATAAATTAGATGCCACCTCATTTAAGGTAGCCTCTGAATCTCGAAGCAACATACCTACAAGCAAGTTTGCCCTTTTTGTGAATACTGTAGCGCCACGCTTAGAGATTTTATATAAAGACATGTTTTCCTCATAAACCATTGCTTTAATTTCACTATGTGGCATTACTTTAACACCGTTATTCTCTAGTTCCACACGATTGCGTGGAATCAATTTGTTTACCACTTAGTAATCAACACCATAGAACTCAGCAACCATATTTGTTGTTGCAAGCTCAGTGTTTGGAAGCAATAACAGCCCACCTGTTCTATCAAGCACCTCTGTTCTGTGAAGATGTTTTGCTCTTAGCTCAGGGTTAGTGATTAGGATAGAAAAACTAGAAAAAGCACACCATTTTAATGATGTGCCAATTTAATATCAATCAATGTAATTACACGAAATCAAGAATTGTAGTTAATCGCACCATATATATTATAAGTTTCATTACCATAATATATATATAAATCAATTATAAGTGTTATATATAATATGGTGCAGATAAGTACATTAGTTGATTTCCCCTTAATAAGGTAACTGGGCAATATCTATATCAGCCATAGGGATTGATGGGATTGATTTTTCAAACGCTTCCCTCTCCTGCTTCTTAATAGCAAGATACTCCTCCCGTTTCATTACTTCCATTTTCTCGAAGGGTACAGGTTTATCCAAAAAGGAACTATAGCCATTCGTGTAGTAGGTAGTAGCCTTCCTGTCTTTATCAAACATCCCAACTACAAAATACTCTTGATTAAACTGATGCTCAATCATATTGTAACCTTTTAGAAAGTCCAAATACTTAATCAGTGTACGTCTAGCAATCCCTGTTTCAGCAGATAAACTAGATAGCGGAACATCATAGCCATCAAAGAGGTCATTTTTATGCTTTAACCAACTGTACAGATAAAATCCTACGACACCTAAATCTTTGTTTGCCATACAGTAAGTGAAAATATCAAAGTCCACTGAATGAGTGTTAGATACATCAAAGAATGTACCTAACATATCTTGCTCAACTGCAACACCATCTTCTATGTGAAGCATAGTCCTTTCAAATGCTTTCATAGGACGCTTCAAGAAGAACATTTTAGGGATAGGTGGTAGCAAATCTTTATCCAGTTCAGAAGCCATAAAGAATGAAAGTCCTTCTCCTGCACCATTCTTATAGTCCCAAGTCCTTTGTGGATTCTAGGTAGCCAATCTCTTCTAGCAAGCCACCTTTTTTAGTAATGTAGTTCATTGTGCGATTGCTCTTGCTGTACCCTAGTATCTGCTTAATGACATTCACATCAATAAGCTCCTCAGTGTTAAAGTATTTGCAATTGCGATACAAGAACTGTGTTAGATAGCTTTAGCTGTAAGCAAATGCTATGTGAGTGCTATCACCAATATAACCCTGCAAGTCGCTGAATATTTCATTGGGCAGGAATATATCTGACTCCCTTCCTGTAATGCTCAATACTTTGTAGGTACTCGGAGCCAACAAAAAAAGGTAGACAAAACAAATCAAACCTTCTCGTATTCGAGAAAAGTCCAATTTAGTATTGTCTACCGCTGCATGTTAGTAGAATGTTATAGGTTTCAAATAATATACCCTTTAAGGCTTTGTTAATGTTTAAGTTTCATTGTAAATGTAAAGTTTCATATAATGGCTTCAAGTGCCTTCATTTAACATTATACTAGACTAATAAACTCTTGACAACTATTTCTTATCCCTTTTAACATGAAGCCAGAGTTGAGGACAACGGCTTGGTGCAATAATGACTGCCTACATCACAGAAACAATTAATCTTGAATCTAAGACATAGACAGCCATCGCAACATGAATCCGTCATTTGAGGTATCCGTTTATGTATGCCCTTGTTAATGTGAGATTGCTCTCGATACACATAGTTCCTACTTCTGCCCCCGAAACGTCTTATCGTCTGCCACACGCTCTCGTAACGTGTGCATAAATGCTTATCCTACTGATTGTGCGGAACTCAGCAACAACGATATTGTGTCATGTACCCTGCATGACCGTAGCCACTCAGACCTTCCACTCCTAGCTGTTAATGGTCGCTAACACCATTCAGACACCCAAGCTAACAAGGAAGCTTGTATTGGTATCCTAGACTTTTGTTTGCATTGGTAATGCCTTAACCTGACCATATTTTATTTTGATTGGTGTTAATGGGCAACCACCAAAGAGCATTGCTACTGACCTAAAAAAGTCAATAGGACTAGACCTTTGCATTTCCACTTTTTTTGAAGTAGAATGAAGGCACGTTAAACGCTCATATTTAGTTGTATTTGACGTATGGCTAAAAGCGTTGGAGGGTAGCATTGCGAGTGCTAACCCTCTATTTTTTTGCATAAAACTCAATTGCATTCTTCTTTACCAGACTCTTTATTACTCTAACTTGTAAACATGCTGTAATTTGCCTTCTACAAGCTTAATAACCTCTCTATATTAATTTTTGGTATATTTGGTCGATTCTTCTATTCAATCGACCAAAAGCCCTTCTATACATCTAAATTGTTCAGTGGACTGTGCCGCTGATATTTCTTCATCACTTCTTTATCCGCAAAATCCAAATAGATTTGTGCGGTTATTTCAACACTTGCATGTCCTAATAATCGAGAAAGTGTCGCTAGGTCACCACCATTGACCAAATAGCGTTTGGCAAAGTTATTACGCAGTAGATGGGGTGAGATTTCTAAGCCAACATCTTTACTTCGTAAACGAAAAGAACGCTCTACACCCTCTACTTTTACCTTAGTTCCATGTATTGTCGGAAAAACATAATCCGAGTTGGAATATCTATCTTTGTAGTCCAACCAAGACTTAAGATTGCGCCTAGTCTTGTCACTAAAATATACAAAGCGCTGTTTCTTACTTTTTGTATTGCGGAGAAGCAACGCATTGGCTCGTAAATCAATATCTGACGGGACAATGTCTAACAGCTCACCAATCCGAGAACCCGTATCAAAAATCAAACGTGCTATTTTCCAATCTCTGTACTGGTCAAACTTTGTCACATCAAATGATTTAAAGAATTGCTTTAGCTGGTTATCCTCCAGCATGACTTTCATTTTCCGCTCAGGCTTCACATTCTTAACGTTTTTCATTGGATTAGTACGAATCACTTGCTCTTGATACAAGTAAGAAAAAAACACCTTGATATTTCGAGTATAGTTCGATATCGTACTATTCGATATTTTCTTACCAAAATCTTCTCTAGCCTTTGGATTGTTATTTGCTTTGTCATTGACCGTCATTTCATATTTGCCACGCTCTGATAAACTTCGCATATAGCTTCTCAAATGCTCTGCCTTTACATTCGTAGGTGAATCAATTTCAAATTCATCAAACATCCATTTTGCATATAGCTTTAAGGTTTGTTCATATGACTTCATTGTTTTTACAGCTAGCCCTTTTGCCGCACAATCAAGCATAAAACGGTCTATTTCAATATCGAAATCAGTCATAAAAAAAAACACCTCCATAAACGGGATTTTCCCCATAAATGAATGTGTTTCATAGTTTAATTCAATTAATTAACATTAGTTATATAAATTCAGTAGTTAGTTGGTATAAATTCAATGAATTCTCTCTAAATAAGTCCTGTAATCCCTTGTGGCTCTAACGTTTAACTAGCCATCATATCAATGCGAATCTTGTCTGCAATCATAGCGATGAATTCGCTATTTGTCGGCTTCGATTTTAAATGATGGACCGTATAACCAAACATCGACGAAATCGATTCATAATTGCCACGGTTCCATGCGACTTCAATGGCATGACGTTTTAGATAACTCTTATATAGCGAAAATTTACCGGTCATTCTACCGGAAGCCTTCGCAGTTTTTGACGACTTATATTTACCGATTATTTTACGCTAGACAAACATAGAAGTAAAGATAAATTACGCTAACTTCACAATTACTTCTATTATAATACGTTGTTCTTTATCTGTTGTTTGGATTGTAGTCGATGATGGAATAACTTCTGCGCTAACTGGCGTTACATGAATAGCATTACCTTGTTTCAAACGTTTAATTACGACAGGTATTACATCTCGTGGTTTTTTTCCCCGAGCAATTTCACCCAACATCCAATCCATTTGTACAGCGTCGTTACCTTTGTAAACGGCACCTATCGAATCTTTAGGAGCAAACTCTGGCACTTCTTTGCGAATGTCTCTAACATAACCGCGAATTACCGGTTCTTCAATACCATATTTTTTAGAAAAGTCGCCTGTCCTCATAATCATTTTAAAGCCCCCAATGAACTATTTATTTACGTCAATTAAACGCTCATTTGAAGGATAACCGTTAATATCAGATTTTAAACGGCGCTCCTACGATTCGAGACGGTCAACTATCCGCTTATACGATTCTCGATACGTCTGACAGCGCTGAATATCGCAGATTACATTGACTCCCGTCTTTAAAAATGAAATTTATTTTGTGTGTGACGTAGAGAGGCGGGATATGATCGGCGGCCGTTGGGGGGGTTTCTACATTCAATTAACGTTGATTCAACACGATGAATAACGAAGGAATATTTATTCATTCTAGCTTCCGAAAACGTTTATTATGTAAACTAAAATAACCTACGAAACGTTGATATAACAACGTTCTTCAACTACCGCAAAACTACTCGTTATGCATTATTTTATACATAACGCTCAAACGCAGTGTCTACGCATGGTTACGTTATGTAACTGTAACAGTCCGATTGATTACGAATGCATAAAATATAACGTTGATTCGCATTGTTTTGACCCCCGATTTTTAAACGCTTCGTCCGCCCGAACCTTCTGCCTGATGTATTCGGATTTGTACGCAATCATGTCGCTATGACCACCGATATACTACCGAATATCCGCACTTATCCGATACATAAGCAAAAAAAAGACCGAGCATACAAGCGGTCTATTGCGCTCATACACTCGGTCATGGTCATTCTATTCGTTTGTGTCGTCAGTCATTTCGATAACATCTGCGTCTGCCTTAGCGATAATACGAGCGATGTCATCATCTGTAACTTGCGCCTGTAACATCGGTTGTTGGACGCTTACTTCGTGCTTAGTTGACTTACTATAAACGCCTGCCATTTCGAGTAACATCTCGATAGCTCTGATTGACGGCGTGCCCGTAATACTACCATCTGCTAACTGATGCAAGCGTGTGATTGCCATTGGAATAGCAGAGCCGGCGCTCATCTGTACGCTATCCCTTACATAGCGTTGAAACTCCGGCATAGCTCGATAGCGAATAAGCGTATCCTCGTCAATCCCTAATTCAGTGGCGATTTGCTTATAAGGCTTGCGCTTGCTACCTCGTTTCTTAAATGTCATATCGTTTATCATGACAGCTTGCGCTGCTTTGATTTGATGCGGTTTTAAGTCGTAGTTATCAGCGTCCGGTAAAGTCGGTTGCATGAAAGACTCGCTCTCTAATATCTCCGCTGGCTCATACTGTTCCTCAATTGCTTTAATCTCGTTTGTCATATCGTAATTCCTCCTGTTATCTTAGTGAAATCCTCGCCCTATTTGACGACGGCCTGTTACTTTCGTTTTATACTCTGGATACACACCGTACATCCAATCTGGTTTCGGTATAATCCTTGCTTCCGGTTTTTTAGCAGTAGAGAATGCCATTTCAATAGCATCTAAAACGTCCACAACTCCGTTAGGATATTCTTGCAACTCTCGATACACTTCTTTATGATCGCGATTAAGGATAAGCGACTTATTAGCAAGTGGTACTTCTAGTGATTCGATACGGCTCGCCTTTGACTTAGTACCGTGTGTTTTAATCGTTTTCATACGTGTGTGATAAATTGAGTTATGGCGCATCGCATCTTCTAGTTGCTCGGCATAAGCTCTGTACGCTCCAATACCTTCAACAACGCATTTATGCGGTTTATACTCGGCCATTCGTGGCAAGATTTCCATAATAAACTCAGACGGTACCTGTCGACTTGCGTAAACATCTAATACGAATACGAGGCCACTTTCCTTATGACGTCCTAGCGTCACATATGCGTTAAGTGCTGACCGTTTACTGCCCGCAAGTGCCGGATCCCAACATGCGACCTTATCCATATCGCGTAAATAGTAATACTTGTCGTTATATTCGATTGCGTCTAGGTGATGTTGTCCGTCAAATACTCGTCGACCATATGCGTATTCCTCAGGACTGAAATGCTGTTCATCGCTTGCGAATGATTGATTCATATACTCCGAAGCGAATGCACGACTTCCCAGCGACGCCTTTTTGTGCATAAGCTCACGGTAAGTCCACATATTCGACCAGGCTAACTCTATTCCACTTTCTAGTTCGTCCCGATGTTTCTCGTAGTATTCGTCTAGTTCAGCGTCTGTCGCTTCGCCCGTGTACATGTGCAAATAGTCGCTCCACAAATGAGGATTGTCCGGCTCATTAATAATTGCGGCATGGAATAGTTGCTTATAATCACGACGTCCTAGTAGGTGCGATAAGAGTCCGGTCGCAGTAACTTTTGTTCCTACGAATACAATTACGCCACTTGCTGATGGTAAAGGCTCGACAGTCGAGTTCCACCAATGAATTAACTTTTCGCGTTGTTCTTCCGTTGCTTCATTGTTCAACGAAGATAAATCATCGCAGATACATAGCGATGGACGCTGACCGTTAAAGGTTTTACCGCGCAGTGACTTCCCTGCTGACGATGCCTCTACTAATTGCTTATTACTAGTAATAAACGTATCTTCGTTATCTCGCTCATTCTTAGTAGACTGCTTATGAAGCAATTCTCCAAAGTCCTCACGTAAGCGCTCGTTGTGCTTCAATTGGTTAGCGATAGACGCAACTAATCGCTTTGCAAGCGTATCTGTCTCGGAAATAATAAGGATGTAATTATCGTGTCCGTATGCTAGTGAATGAAGTGCTTTGATCGTACTGACTATCGAACTTTTCGCATGACCGCGGGGCGCCGCAATAACGAATCGCTTATCTTTACGCTTAGTAATCGAGTCACACACGTCATACATATCGCGATGAATAGCTGCGATTTCTTCTATTGTTTCATGCGGTCGATCATCGCTAAAATTACGAATAATATTAACCGCCTCATTGTCAGGATTGCGTTCATCCGAAAAGTATTCATATGCGAAGTGTGCTACGTCATGTTCGCCTTTTATGATCGATTCCAGGCGCTCGCTTTCCCGGTCCATCGCTACGAGTTGCAATTGTTCCTGGCTCGTTAGTTTCCCCTTGCCTGCCTTCTTGGCCAACGTTTGAATAGCGCGACGTAGCTGTTTTAATCGTGCTTTACGTTCACTCATATTCATATTAGTTAGCACCTCCGGCGATTAATAAGTCTGCAATCTCGTTACGAGCATCGGCTGCAGACCGTAGATGTTCTGCATCACCTGTTACATGGAACATAATCGCTGACGTTACTAAACTGCGTGCTGTAATCGTTGCTGGCGTCTCCTTCATTTGATTTATCGCTGTTAAATCCTCTTGCAAAGCCGAAATAGTTTCTCCGTCTGCAGAGCCTAACGCTGTTGTAAATGCTGCTAAGATTGTGTGTGTTTGAATTGCTTTTAAATTGTCTCTAGTCATATTCCCATCCCCTTTTTAAATATAAAAAGACAAGCGCTGATGCGCCTGCCTTCGTTGTTATTCATCCGATAAAGATAATACATATAATAGCTGTTGGTGCTCCGCCTCAAACACGAATACCCTTGCACCTTTAACTAACTTTTGCGGATATTCAATCGTAGCCGGCTGACCGTTTATCTTAACCGTCTCTGTATGAGGAAATAACTCCGGATTACATACAATAAACGGATCAGGCGTATCAAATTCATCCCTATCTAAACGAATTGAAAAGTTAGGATATTCACTAGTAACAGTAGCCAACTGTAATGTACCGCCTGGATTGTAGCCTAACGCTTGAATTAATCCAATTATGCGTGACGAACCAGTACCTTCTCTCGGAATCATAGGTTTAAAAGCCATATCCTACCGCCTCTTTTTCAATTAATTTTGCCAGCTCAAATGCGACTCTTTGTATGTCAGCTTCTTCTCGTACCGTAAATTGGTTGCCGGTAATGACAACGCCACCTGACCCGTTTCCGCCTTTACCTTGCGAATAATCTTTATTTTCCTGTGCAGTCATAATGCGTTCGCCCTTGTGCAAGCGCGTATAATACGAGTCATACGGCACATAATCTAATCCATGATAGTTCGATTTCGCAGTCTCACCCTTGCCGCCGCCGAATAAACCGCCGACAAAGTTTACGCCCGCACTAACGCCATTGGTCACCCAGTCCGGTAATTTCGCCTTACCGATAAAGCTAATGAAATCTTTTACATGGCCGTAAGCCGTCGATACCCAACCACTTAACGTTTCGAACCATCCTTGCACGATCTTTAATGCCCCGGAAAAGTTGTCAAACGCATTTTTCGCAGCGGTTGTGATAAAGTCGATAAATGGCACTAGGACGTTATCCCATAAACGCTTAATTATAGTCGACACTAATTCAAATAATAGCCCTAACCCAGTTAGTATAGGCTGTGCTATTGACCATAAAGTCGCGAACAGTTGCACTAAAAACGAAATGGCAGGCATGATAATGTTATTAAATACAACCATAGCAATATCGCCGAGAACCTGTAGCATATTCCAGAAACCGCTCAAAAATGGCTCGATAATAGACCACGCGTTTGTTAGAACACTGACTAATGTCGACCATACAGTCGAAAAGATTTCTTTCAAACGGTCAAATGTCGGTGATAACTGCTCTATTTTTTCAGAAATATACGACTTTACTTCGCCGAATTTAGATTTAACGTTAGTGATAAACTCGGATATTTTCGATACGATTCCGTTAATCTGTCCGTCTACTTTTGATGCCATTTCAGGTGAGAATCCTAGTGCGGTTAACAAATCTACGGTGCCACCGCCAGTAACCATCGTTCCTATGCCGGAAAATACGCCTTTTACCATATCGAATGCCGACTTTAGGCTGTATCCGAATTTGCGAATAAGAGCGACTTGCTCATCCGAGAATCCTGCGCTTTTTAGTATGTCTAAAGATGCTTTGTGCTCGCCACCGAAAATTTTAGCTGTACTTTTAAAGACGGCTTTAACCTTGTCGAACGCATCTCTAAGTGAGTAAGCGAATGTCATAACGAGCCTTATTTGTCCTTCACTAAGTCCGGCTTCTTCCAAAAGGTTTCTCGCTGTTCCGTATCCTTTAAGTCCGTTTTTAAATATTTCTGACACAGCTTTGAACGCGCTGCCGATGCCGTTGATGGTGTTTCTGAGTGGTTCACTATTATCGTAAAGAGCTTTGAATCCTATTACTACTGCAGATATTCCTGCAGCGATTAGTGAAATCGGATTTGCTAGCATTGATATAGCTCCTACAGCAATTAGTGCGCCAGCAAATGTAGCGACTGCGCCTGCAGCATACATTAGTGGCTCACGCCATTTCCATACGAACTTGCCGAACGCGATTGCCTTATCAACGAGACTAGCGAGTTTCTCGTCTATTTTGGCAGCCAATGAATTTAAAGCACCCTCAGAATTGTCAAACATTTTAACGATGTCACCTAATGCAGCACCTAGTTTAGAGTTACCCATATTTCCGATTTGCCGCATGAACTTTCCGACTCGCTCGCCAATTTGTGCCCAATAGCCGAGAGTTGTTTTACCCATAGCATCTACGGTTTTTTGTGTAATTCCCATACCGTCTAGCATTTTATTAATCTCTGCAATTTGTTGTGGGATAGCCATCTTCTTAATATCATTAAGTTTTTGCTTATCAAGCCCAAATCGCTCAACCATTGACAGCGAGTCGCCTTGCCACATTTCTTTTAGCGCGAAGGCTGCTCCGTCTGTACCTTGCGTCGGATCAAGAACCATTAATCGCTCAATAATCGACCATGCTTTACCTAGGTCATCAACGTTTTTTGTCATTGCAACAAGCGATTTAGACGACGCGAGCATATCGGTAGAGTTAAGCAAAGGTGAATCTATAGCCGTCTTGTCAACCATCTTCATATACGCATTGGACTTTTTGTCATCATTAAAAATTGCTTTTACTGCAACTTCTGACTGTTGATACCTAGCTGCAGCACCAATCGTTGCATCGAACGCTTTAGCTGCGCCTTGAGCACCTAAGTATGCCGAAGCTATTCCAACTAGCGAACTTTGCATTCCGCGTAATGATGCACTAAGCCCGTTAGCACCCACGCGCAATGATGAAACGCGAGTTGCAAATCCTCCCATGTGGTTAGACGCAGATGATACTGCTCCTCCAAGCTTATTGGTTGCAGATTGCGCTCTTGACATACTGTCGCTGGTCGTACGGCTTGTCCGGTTCATACCCTCCATCATACGCGTGAGTTTACGCATCTGTTGCGAACCCTGGTCACGCATCTTAAATACAGCTGTTAAATTTATGGCCATTAGCTGCGCTCTACTCTCTTTGCCACTATATCCGCTAGACGATCAGCTTGTTGGCTTGCGGCAATATATCGTTTGCGTGCGCTCATATCCCCATTTGCATATTCGATTGCAGCGTTTAATGCCTCTAATCGTTTTCGTGCATGGTCCGCTTGTATTCGACCACTCATTGCGATAGCTAAAAGTGGCATACGAAATTGCTCAGCTTGCTTAACTTTTAATTTCGCAACCTTACCGTGCAATCGCTCTACTTCAACTACAAACGTAGCCGCAGCGAGTATTACTTCGTTATCGCCCAGTATTTGTGTTACTTCCTGTCTGCGGTGATTTATTTTCATTTCTCGCATCCCCTTTGCGTTTTATGAATAGAAAAAAGACACAACGTCAGTTAAAAACGTCATGTCTTTTGCGTTAATATTGCGTTATTCAGTTTGTCATTTACTACACGTTAACAGGCTTAATTGACTTCGATGTAATGGCCGGCGCATGTGAAATTTTCGGTTGGTTTGCTTGCTCTGTAACTAGCGCCTGCTGTCGTTCAAACGCTGCTTTAATAGCAAAATATCGTTTAATTGCTTCAACACCTCGATACTCAGCGTGATTTGCTGCGATAGCTAAGTTATGTGCGTCGATTTTTTCATCCGAAATATCAACTTGTAATACGTCGAAGCCTTCCGGTAACTTCTCAAATAATTGTTCGTCACCCTTAATTGCAAAAGTGCCGTCGCCGTTTGTTAGCATAGAAATTGTCATTTAATCGTCTCCATTCGGTTTTATTTGTGGAAATATAAAAAGGCGGAACCAAGTCCGCCCTAATCGTTATTCCATTACATTTGTTCCAGCCATACCTCCGAGTGTTTCAACCTGTCCGTCAAGGATGCCTAGCGCCGTTTCCGGATCGTTAATGTGATTTGCAATAGCGCCAATATACGTCTTAACAGTGTCGTGCTGAGGCGATCCCTCACGGAACAATTTAATATCCTCACCATCGCTAAAGTACGCCAGGACTTCGTTAGCCTTCGTAACTTCCGGCGTAGTAGCCTTTGCCTGGACGCTAGAATAAATATATCTTAATGCCTGTCTATGCATCGGACTGTCATCAATAGTAGTTACTGTTTGGATAAGCGAAGGGAACGTTTTTTGTAGTTCAGTAGCATAATAAGGTTCATCATATTTTGATTGAAATGAATCAATTGCTTTAATCGCTGTATCTACGTTTGTACTAAGCATGATTGACGTCTGTAAAGCAGCGAGTTCTTGCTCGAACAACTTAACGTCTACTGCATTAGATGGAGGCTTAATAGCATCTGTTTTCATCTTTTTAGCGAGTGCCGTAGCTTCTACAACCACTTTCGCATATGTAGCTTTTTCTTTTGCTACAACATCAAACACTTCGCGAGCTACCTCTCGCTTAAACTCCTCTACTTTTACCTTTTTACCTTGAGGCGTAAGATGTTGGTCATTTCTAATCTTGGCCAGTGGATCGTTCATTCCTTCTCTTACTTGAGTAGCGATTGTTGTAGCGAATTTTGATCTAATTTCGTAACCTTGGTCAAATAGCTCGTTTAATTTTTGGATTGTCATATTTTCATTTCCCCTTTGTGTTTATTGGCTTATTCACGGAATACTTTACATTTGATTTTTAATGTGATACCATGTGATTATGGATTAGTCTATTTAATTTTTGAGATTTGTCGACAAAAATAAATAAACCGTCGTCAAACTGAATTTTTTGCGCTATTTTTGCACGGGTTAATAAGCTCATTGATTGTGATCCGCTCTCAATTCTCGCGATAGTACTGCATCCCACACCTACCATTTCTGCAAACTCTCGTTGAGACAAAGATAAAGCTAAACGTAAATCTCGTAGCTGCTCGCCTGTCATACCGTTTCCCTCCTTTTAATATCGTTTGCTTACTAGCACCCTAAAAATAAATGCGGGCTTAATGCCCCTTATACCAATTAAGGTGATTTTCCGACGCATATTCGACTTTTCTCGTGGCAATATTTACAGTTAAAAACGGCTTAAACTCATGTTGCTCTAAGGGTTTAGGACGTCGATTCCCTTTAATCGGTGATGTTGCAATACCCTTTGCATACCTACCTTCAATCGCATCTATCGACCTCGCAACTTCACGTAATCGGACTTCATCTCCAATATGCTCCGATGTCTGTTCTAAGTAGAAATATACCGGCAAGTAAGAGCCGTGTTGCTGGAAGCGCTTAGTAGCATCATGATCCGCCTTACGACAAATATCACAGCAATAGCGACTATCCGCCCTTTTCGGATCATCCCCACGAATGTTATCTCCTTCAATCGGAAACATATTTAAGCAGTATTTGTACCGGCAACTTTGGAATTTCTTTCGCTCACTTCTGTAATAATCCCAATCTAAACGGTCAGTATACGTAGATAAAGCAGCACTTCCGAAAATCAGCAAGCGCATCAAGTAAGTAGCGACTTTGTACCACTCCATGACCGATCGAATATCGTTATACAAGTCTTGCAATGTGAAATCGGAACGTTCAACGTATGAGCAATCAGTGACAGGTGGATTTACGCGAGCTAGCAATTGATCCGTACTTTCCGATTGTTTGATTAGCTGTAACGCCTCATTTTCGAGACTGCCCTTTGGAGCACGCTTTAGTGACACATCGTCTACATTTGCGAAACATTCCAATATTGACGGCTTTTTAACTTTCGTTATATCATCGCTAAATTTTACATAATGGTACGCCTTGATAATTTTATGCGTGTAAATAGAGCCTGGATAAACGTTTTCATACGTTATAGTGATTCCGTCAGCTTTTGCATATTCGATTAGTGCGAACGTTGTTTTACTGGCTCTCATTTTAGCTGCGACTGCTTTCGTCATTGGCTGGCCTCCATTTTCGTGGTGTAAAAATTTAACCACACGTTGTATTTTTTTGTTCATACTCTTTTAAATACCATCACTAATATATGAGAGTGATAGATAGCGTTTATTAATGCACTCTTTTAAGCATTAATGAGCGCTAAATGTTTTAAGTCTTTATACGTAAGTCTTAGTAAGTAAGTATTAATACGGTACAATTTTTACACATCGGATTTATAAAAATTACACATCTGAATTTTAAGCTACAATAATCCTGCTTTTGCGGCTGCCTGTTTCTCTCTAAATCGCGACTGTCGGTCATGTCTTTTCTGTTTATCTCGCTCGCGCGCTGCCTCGTGCTTTAAACGATTTGCTTTCGCTTCGGGAAATCTTATTTCAAACGACAGCTGGTTATCAATTGGACGTTTCAAGAAGTACACAACGTTATCATGGTCCGGATTACGTTCCGCATCAACTAATCCAAGAAACTTTAGCGTACTAATAGCGGTGCTAACAGTACTCCGGCTTGTACACAATGCATCTGCAATCTGGTCTTGCGTCGGAAATGCGTAACCATACCTTGCATTATGACGATGTAGTAGAAATAGATACACGTTTGTACATGCGGGCGTATATCTCGGATGAAATGCGTAAATTTCAAATAAAGCGTTTGGAATGCCCGTCCAACCCGCGTCGTACTTGTAAGGTAAAGCCGTTTGTGCCTCGATTGTTTGTTTTTGTTCCGTCATTTAATCGTCTCCTTTAGCAGTTTAGTAGATTGGCTGCGGATCATCATTACCGTCTGCGTGATTGTGTTAGCATAGCTTGTAATGCGGGCGAATCTTCGAATATGAATACGGTAAAGTCCGGTGACTCTCGACTATGCTCTACTTTTAATATTTTGTGACCACTAGCGGCAAGCTCGTTGGCAAGCCGTAGTGATCGGATAGCTTTCGTTTTCATGCGTGTACCTCCGTTTTTCTATAACTTTTCTCGTAATTCTTTTCTCCGTTCCTCTAATTCGAAATGACGCTCGATATGTTTTACTTTCTCATCAGCATCTAACGTTTCTGAATGAATCGCTTTATAAGTCTGTAGCGCTTCCTCAATTGTTTCGTTAAAATTTTCCGGTTTATTAGACATTAAAATCCCTCCGATTATTAGATGATAGCCCGCCAATCAGACGGGCATGTACGCTGTTATCGTCCGATGAACTTACGCATAGCTGCATCCGCTTGTGCGATTAAATCCGAGTATGTCATTTCTTCGTTGTTAATGAGAACATGATTGTCAAACAACATCCCTGAAAATAATTGATCTCCACCGAGTCCTTCGACAATAGTGATTACATAAAAAGTTAGGTCGGCCTGTTCTACATCCGATGCTTTATATAGATTAGCTGCGAATGCCCCATTACTTTTTTCATCATAAATTTGATTTTCAAATCCTGTTGTTTTATATACAGATAGTCCTTTAATTGCCGTTAATACCTCTAAAGCTTTTTGCTCATCTGTTTTAGTTACCTCGATTGTGTTTGTTGTGTTTGTCATAATAAAATCTCTCCCTTTTTGGTTTTATAATAAAAGTCGTGTAAATGAGTCCTTCTATAATTCAACAATTTAACTTGGAAACTCTACAACGTTATCGATACGTGGTGTAATACGATCGCAACCTTTCGCAACTCTAAAGAATCTATCCGCCCCATCTATCCAAACATAAACACCTTCGGCAAGCACGAAACGTAGCGAGTATAAGTCAAGTTGACATTGTTCATCTAGTGTCATAGCATCATACATCGATTGAAACTCCTTCGCAGCCAATAACTTATCGCCTGCTTGTAAGTCCTTTGTATTAATGAACGAATCATCTGCAGCCACTAAATACCAATCAGCGTTAAACAACGTCCCATACTCACCATTAATAGGAGTCCCCGCATAGTTGAGCATTGCTTTAGTCGCCAACTCAACCACCTCTTTGTCACGCAACGCATTTAATGTATTTCCTACCACAAAACCATCTTGTATATTACAATAGCGTGCTTCAAAGATTATATTGTCCTGATGGAATGCAGAAAAAATTTCAAGAGTATAATTAGTAACCTCTGTATCTCTTAATAATGAACAGTCTAGAAAAGTTTCAGTTTTTAGAGTAACGCCGAAAACATTATCACGTGTCTTGGTTGTGTTTAAAACCGCTTGGAATGGTGCCGACTCCTTAATCCCTTTTAATACTGCTAACACTCGTTGTTTTGTTTCTACCATATCAATCTCTCCCTATTGTTTGGTTTTGTTATATGTGAACGCCGATTGATCGACAGAAATGCCTCCTACTTTATATACCCGAATGAAAAACCATTTTCGGACATGTTTCTGATAATTTTCTTCCTACTTCTTATTCCCAGGTAAAACATTCAATTTGGTATCACTTTTTATAAAATTTCCGTCCTACTATATACAGCACACTAAAACGCCGTGTTTTGGGACAGATTCTAAAAAATTATTTCCTCTTACTTTATATATCCCGATTTTTTAACGCGTTTTGCAACAAGTTACAAGAAAAACATCTACTTACAATACATAGTGGACTCAAGCATTTGTTTTTGGGACAACTTTTCGAATAAATTTATTCCTACTAACTTATATCCATAAAATTTCCGTTTGTCGCACTTTTGTTAAAATAAAATTTAAATTTATCGAACCGTCCCTACTAAACTAATATAGATAAACAATTAAATCCGTACACTTTTGCGTAAATTAATTTCAAAATACGGTACCATCGCGATACTTACGAGTTTTGTTTCTGCCACCTTTAGCACCTCCTTACCGAACTTATATACATAAAAATTACGTTTCGCACACTTTACTCATAAAATAATCCAAAATACCTACGAACTATATCGTAAAATATAGATTGCTATCGCCAGTGAAACATTGCTCTCCTTTTGTAAGCTTGCGATTTAAGACGTTTTATCCTCCGGATGATAAATACATCTACTACATTGCTAGGACGCCTAAATCAACGGGAATAGCAAGGGAAAACAAAAGGCTAGAAACGTCTGCAACCGCCTCTAGCCTCAACTGGAACTGCGCACATTCCAAGTAAAATTCAATTCTATCTATAATAAAGTCGCCTGTATGTTTTGCTTGGTTAAACCGCTAAATACTGTTCTGCAATACTGATGAATGTCTGCGAGCATCGCCAACTGCTCTGATGTATGTAGCGCCGTAGAATCCGTCTAAAGCGCTCAGTTGCCTTCACTCTGCGTTGAACCGTCTCCAATTTATTCAACCGTCGTGGCGAGTAAGACGTGCCTTTACGTCTGCTAAATGGTCATCCGGAGCAAACTACGTATAATTCACCGTATCAAATTCCTGTATCAGCCTCCGATACCGTAGTTTTTATGCTGAAATTACGTATTAAGCAGACAGACTCGGTGCTTGCGCTAGGATTGTTAGTAGTTCGATAGGTTCGCATGTGTCCAGTTCTGAAAAAATTAATTTGGCTTCCTCATCCCACTTAAAGAAGATTTCATTATCTCCTATGTGCAAGATTGCATCATCTGCGTATCCGGGCTGCTTAAACACTTCTAAACACACCCCATCAAAAATCTGAGTTCTTTCAACTACGTAACTGTAGCCAGGTTCAACCTCAACGATTTGCAATTGTGTAATCATGATATAGCCTCCATTCATTCATTAATTATTCCTTATATTCATAATAAATGAATAATATGACTATGTCAACATAAAATATGAACTAAATTCATAAAATATGATATATTATGATTAACAATACATAAAAGGATGGTACATATATGAATATCACAAAGAAAATTAAATTACTTTTAGTAGAAAACGAAATGACCGCAACACAATTAGCAAAAAAGATCGGTACAACTCAATCTAATTTATCTAAGAAAATGAAGAATGAAAGTTATACTATATCTGACCTTGAAAAGATTGCAGAAGCATTGAATTTGGAGCTAATCATTGATTTTAAATTGAAAAATTAACATAAGAAAAGCGCCCGGCATCAGCTAGGCGCTCTTTTATTACTCCACTCTATGTCACCAAAAATTTATGATTTATTTTCAACTATATCTACATTTATACTAGGATGACTTTGTATTATTTTTAAAGAATCAAGATAAGCTTTAGGTTCGATATAATCGAATAAAATATTTCCTTTTTTAAATTCATCTAGATTTTTATAAGCAGCAAGTAGAGGGACTTTTCCACCGTTTTCTTTTATCATTTCATTTAAGTATTCCAACCCTTTTACTACAGAAGGAGCGATGTCGTAAATATAAGATTCATAAAGATGTTTTATGAACAGCATCGAAACCTTTACATGAGGCTCCAGTAATATATCGTTTGGCATTTTTTCTATATCTTCTTTGGCGTGTTTCCATTCTTTAAACTTTAAAAGTGTTTCTTTGGAAGAAAAAATTCCATTTTTTTTGGTTAAACTTCTTTTAATATGGGTTAAGGGGAAGCCGTAATGTAACGCATAATTTCTCATAATGGCCATAAAGCGATAAGAAACATGACTATCATAAAACTTATGCGTCTTACTTAAAAATTCGTCCATTTTTTGTTTTCCAAAATGTTTTTTATTAAATTTTTTGCCGTAATCTATAAACATCGACAGGGAGGACAAATAATTAATTAATAAGCGATTCGCTTCCATATATATAGATTCTTTATCTTCATCTGATTCTAGATATGCCGGTATTTCCGAAGTATACTTTAAAAATTCTTTTCCGTTTCTTTCAAAAAGATTATATATATTGTTCATTGTTTTTAGCTTTGTTGCTTCACCTAAAGAACTTAAATGGCCCTCGTACTCTTCTTTTTTTATTTGATCCTTAATAGTAAATCGATGTTCTCCTTCTTTAATAAATTCACTATAGCCAATTGCGTATATCATTTACTGAACTCCTTTTCTGATACTTACTTTTTTTAATATGTATTTATGTATACCAACACAATTCAAACGAATGTAACTTATTTTTACTATATAACAAAATATTGTAAAATGGAAGTTAGGTATTGACAATAGCACCCAATTTCAGCAGAATAGCTGCTCGCTCCGGGAAATCGGCGCAGAGAGGTTACCTATTATCGCTAGACTCGTAGAAATACTCGAATAGCAACAATAAGTAACAATCGCATATTTCAGCGTCATAGTGACGTCCTGGGTGGCTCGTATGCTCCTGTTAGATTGGGATATTTCTATCCGTATGTACTCGTCTAATTATCGTCCTAGACGTGCGGTAGTCCTTAATTGAGCGTATTTGTACGCTGATTATCCGCTTGTACATGCTTACCCTAGCCGTAACTAGCCGATAAACCATGCCGCGCCCTTAATGGTGGCGCTCACCAATTCGTCGCAACCGTAACAGGAAACGGCTTGACCTGCGATATATTCCGTAGTTTGCGATGTGACGGACGGCACTGACCAGGTTATATTAACGACGAATTAGTGGGCAACCTCGTCGCTACTGCTAAAAAAGGGTGCATTTAATAGGAGTTGCATCATCGAATTTTTTTCGATATAATGAACCCTAAGTAAACGCTATTGCTGCCAGGCAATTTTTAGCGTAGATATTAAGTTGTAAAGTCGTTAGTGTTGTCGCACTAGCGGCTTTTTTCTGTTTAAATATCCAAATTTTCAAGTGGACTGTGCTGTCTGTATTTCTTCATCACTTCCTTATCCGCAAAATCGAGATAGATTTGCGATGTGATCTCAACACTTGCATGTCCAAGCAAACGAGATAGAGTTGCCAAATCACCGCCATTAACTAAATACCTTTTCGCAAAATTATTTCTGAGCAAATGAGGTGTCACCTGTAGCCCGACATCTTTACTACGGAGTCTAAATGAACGCTCGACTCCCTCAATCCGTAGTTTAGTTCCTCTATTCGTCGGAAAGACATAAGAGCTATCTGAATATCGATCCTTGTATGCCAGCCATGCTCTAAGATGTTTGCGCGTCTTTTCAGAGAAGTAAACGAAGCGTTGCTTGCTGTTTTTCGTCTTTCGCAATAACAACGCATTGCCCCGCAAATCTATATCAGACACTACAACTTCCAACAATTCTCCTATTCTAGCGCCAGTATCAAAGATTAATCGCGCAATAATCCAATCTCGATACTGATCAAATTTTGTAACGTCGAAAGAACGGAAAAACTGTTTTAGTTCATTATCTTCGAGCATTATCTTTACTTTTCTCTCCGGTTTAACATTCTTAACGTCTTTCAGCGGATTTTTGCGAATCATCTGTTCGTTGTATAAATGCGAATAAAATGCTTTTATGTTACGTACATAATTCGCTATTGTTGTCTTGCTGACAGGTTTGCCGTAATCACCGCGTCTCTCAGGATAGTTTACAGGTGTTTCAGCGGCACTTACTTGAAACTTGCCCCTTTCTTCAATTGAACGGATATAAGCCTTTATGTGCTCCGCTGTGACGCTCTTAACGTCAGTAATATCGAAGGTATCCTCCAAATATCGCGCAAATAGTTTTAAAGTTTGTTCATATGAACTTAGTGTTTTCTTTGATAGACCTTTCGCAGCACAATCGAGCATATAACGGTCTATCTCTATTAAAAACGGATTAAAAGACATAAAAAATACGCCCCCTCAAACAGTCGGCGTAAACTGTCTAAAAAGGCGTTATAATTTTCGCTATATAAGCGTTATCTAATTTAGATTTACCGGTCATTCTCCGCTGAGCCATACGCTACAAACCTTGATATACCGCTATTAACTAGCCATCATATCAATGCGAATCTTGTCTGCAATCATAGCGATGAATTCGCTATTTGTCGGCTTCGATTTTAAATGATGGACCGTATAACCAAACATCGACGAAATCGATTCATAATTGCCACGGTTCCATGCGACTTCAATGGCATGACGAATCGCACGTTCAACTCGTGATGGCGTTGTGTTGAATTTTTTAGCAATTTCTGGATATAAAATTTTCGTCACAGAGCCTAATAACTCGATATCTTCGAACACCATTTGAATAGCTTCTCGTAAATAAGAGTAACCTTTAATATGTGCAGGAACGCCGATTTCTTTAATAATGGCTGTAATCGTGCTATCTAATTGATGTTGATTTAATTTTTGAGGTGCCGCTGGTTGTAAAACACTTGTCTTTTTAGGAAGTGCAGCCTTCTGCCCTGCACAATTTAAGATCTTTTGAACCAATTGATCAAATTCAAATGGCTTTAACATGAAATAGGATGCACCTAAGTCTACAGCCTGTTTCATCACATCTTCTTGGCCAAAAGCAGTTAACATTATAACTTGAATTGATGACATTCGTTCATTTTGATACATCGACTCTAAAACAGCTAAACCATCAAGATGTGGCATTATTATATCTAGCAGTAAAATATCTGGTGTGAATTCCTCTAGCATTTGTAAACAAACTTTCCCATTAGAAGCAGTTGCAATTATTTCAATTTCAGGATGCCCTTGAAAATACTGCTCCATCGTTTTTAATAACTCACGATTATCATCTGCAATCGCTACTTTAACCTTTGTCATTTAAATTCCTCCTTTTGAACTTTGCTTTGAATCGCCTCAAAGCGTTACCTATCCCCAAATGCATTTTTTTGCACACTGTGGAATTTTCGACATTTTTGTTTTAAAAACCTTTTCTATTTCCAAAAATGAGTATGTAGTCCGATACTTTCTTTTTATATCGACAAGTTATGATAAATACCTAATGCTTATATCATTTATTTTAGTGAAAAAATTGAGATAAAACTACAGTTTTTTTTAACTATCGCTAATCGCTTCATAAATAAACGAAATACGTGGTGAACAAGATATTTTCATGAAAGAATGGAGCTACCTCTAGGCAGCTCCTTCATTTATGATGATTTTTTTAACATTTCTGCTACTGTAAGTGCTGCTCCTTTTTTCGGCTCCTCCACAAACATATGTGTAACCGCACCTACAAAGCGACCGTCTTGAATGATAGGACTGCCACTCATCCCCTGCAAAATACCACCTGTTTTTTCAATGAGCTTTTTGTCAGTTACTATGAATTCAAGGCGTTCATTTTCGACCTTTGTAATTTCAATTGAAAAAGTTTCCACCTTACTGCCTTCGATCGCCGTATAGATTTCAGCCTTCCCTGTTTTTATATCCTTTTCATGCATAATTTCAATTGCTTTAGGTAATCTTTGTTGATAACCGTCTTCCCAACGGCCAAAAATTCCATAAACTGTATTTTTATCTATACTCCCTAATCGATCCTGATGTTTTTCAATGGAGGATATTTTATAGCCAGGTTGGCCAGGTATACTTTTACGAATTTGTTGAATCGAAGCTAAAAAAATGGAACCAGCATGGAAAATAGGGGCTTCTTGTAAAGTTGAATCAACGATTTGGTGGCCTAACGCACCGTAATTTTTTGTCTCTGGATCAATGTATGTCAATGTTCCTACTCCATCTGTTTCATCTTTTAGAAAGGAAATAACATGTTCTGCTTCTTGCTCCTGTAAATCAAGTGTCACTTCTTTTCCTTCATTTTTTATCGTCCATTTCTGTTGTCCTTGACGAGCAACAGCTTGTTTAGCATCTGCAAGCGTTTTTACTGTAATATCATTAATTTTTTCAATAACAGCGCCTCCTTTCATCCACTGATTGGAAGCTAATAGCACATCATGTGCTACAAATACATGAGATAAATGAAGTTGGATTCCAATTGCTTCGCCCATCGGAATAAGCTTTTTTGCAGCAAAAGCATTTACGGGCATGAATAATAAAACGATGAGCATAGGCAAAATGACAAATTGACGCCAACGACGATACATACGACACCTCCTTTTTGTTTTTGTCTTTTTACTATGTGTTGTTGTGGCATTCTTATAAGCGGTAAATATTTGTGCAAAAAGAAAAAATCCAGAAACAACGAGCTGTTTCTGGATTCTTTGCTATCTCATTTGTTTTTTTCGTTCATTAGCCATTTTTAAGAGCTCTGTTGCGTGCTGCAAAGTTAAGTCTGTAATTTCCGCTCCAGATATCATGCGACTAACTTCTTCAATACGAGCATCCGTATCTATTTCCAGCAATGACGTAAATGTTCGATCATGTTCGACTTCTTTTTTAATAAAATAATGATGATCGGCCATCGCAGCCACTTGCGGTAAATGCGAAATACATAAAACTTGCGAGTTAATGGATACTGCTGCAATTTTTTCTGCGATTGCTTGCGCTACACGACCACTTACACCTGTATCTACCTCATCAAAAATAATAGATGTTATGCCATTAGAGGATGAGAAAATCGTCTTTAACGCAAGCATCATACGCGATAATTCTCCACCAGAAGCAATTTTCGGTAAAGATTTTGGTGGCTCGCCTACATTTGTAGAAATATAAAAAATTACTTGATCTTTACCATTCGCATCAAAGTAAGGCAATTCATCAAAATTAACAATAAATTTTGCTTTTTCCATATGTAATTCACGTAGTTCGGCCATAATAGCTTCACTTAAGTTATGTGCAGCATCCTTTCGTATAGTAGAAAGTTCTGCAGCAAGCTCATCAAGTACTGCTTCCATTTCCAGCACTTTTCGTTCTTTCACTTGCAAAATTTCGTCTCGATTTAAAAGCTCATTAAGCTCTGTTTTAATTTTATCGTAATACGCTAAAATCTCTTCGACTGTTGAGCCATATTTACGCTTCAAATTTTGTAATAAGGCTAAACGTTGCTCAACCTCATTTAAACGAGCAGGATCAAATTCTAATTCATCCAATACATTTTTGACCTGGTAAGCAGCATCCTGTAACGCATAAAATGCAGTCGTGACGGATTCTGATGCCTCTTTAAATTGCTCGTCAACAGTGGCTGCATCCTCTAAGGCTCCCATTGCATTGCCAATCCAGTCAAGGCCTTTTGATTCACCTTGAATTGCTTCATAAGCTGCACTGGAGCGTTCGAAAATCTTATTGAAATTCATTAGACGACGACGTTCATCAAGAAGCTCATCTTCCTCGCCAAGCTTTAAATTGGCATCCTCCAGCTCTTTCATTTGGAATTGATACAAATCAATACGTTGCGCCATTAACTGCTCATCAATCGAAATCGAAGCTAATTCTTTTTTTAGTGAACGATATTCATCATATTGAGAACTGTATGCTTCTTGAATTGGTGTAAGTTGTTCCTCGGCAAAATGATCAAGTAAATAGATATGCTGTTTCTCATCCATTAACTCTTGATTTTCATGTTGACCATGAATATCGATAAGGCTAGCCCCTATATCACGTAAAACAGATAATGGCACAAGTTTACCGTTTACTCGACAAACACTTTTTCCAGAATCATTTAAATCACGGCGCAAAATAATGGTATCTTCTTCAATTTCAATGCCTGCATCTTCAAGTTTCTTATGAACAGGATGCTCAGAACTTGAAATTTGAAATAAACCACCTAATTCAGCCTTTTTAGCGCCATGACGAATAAATTCGGTATTTCCTCGTCCGCCAGCAAGTAAATGCACTGCATCGATAATAATGGATTTTCCTGCCCCTGTTTCACCTGTTAAAACAGTTAAACCACCTGAAAAACTAACGGTTAAATCCTCGATGATGGCAAAGTTTCTTATACTAAGCTCTCTTAACACAAAATGTCACCTCTGTATCAAATTACCCTGCTATTTTATAGCATGTCTAATAAGCGATTTTTAGTATTTTCACGCTCATCTTCATTACGACAAATAATTAAAATAGTATCGTCTCCAGAAATAGTCCCTAAAATTTCAGGCCAATCTAAATGGTCAAGTAGTGATGCAATAGCATTGGCATTACCAGGAAGAGCCTTCATTACTAAAAAGTGTGTTGCACCGTCAATGCTGACAAAAGCATCAGCTAACGCACGATGTAATTTTTGTATAGGATTGAATCGTTGGTCTGCGGGCAAGCTGTATTTATAGCGTCCATCCTGTAAAGGTACTTTAACAAGATGAAGTTCTTTAATATCACGTGATACGGTTGCTTGTGTCACATTATAGCCTGCATCTTTTAAAAAATCGACTAAATCATCTTGTGTTTCGATTTCATGATTGGCAATAATATCCCGAATTCGTATATGTCGCTGTCCTTTGTTCATATCGGTCACCTCTTATAAATAGTTGAATATTTGTATATTTACACTACCATTTTAAACATAAAAGCACAAGAAAAAACACGGCTCTATAAACGAGCACGTGTTATTTTAGTGCACTATGCGCTTCTTCAACGAGTGCATTAAAAGCTGTATATGCAGGAATTTCTTCATTACCAATAGGATTCACTAAATGGAATAAAAATTCAATATTTCCTTCGCCTCCTGTAATTGGCGAAAACGAAGCATCCTTAACGACAAAGCCAACCTCTGTCGCCATTGCAGCTGTCTTTTCTAAAACTTCTAAATGTACTTTTTTATCACGAACAATTCCTTTTTTACCGACTTTATCTTTCCCAGCTTCAAACTGAGGCTTCACCAGTGCCATTACATCGCCACCTGGCATTAACAATGTTTTTAAGACAGGTAAAATAAGCGATAATGAAATAAAGCTAACATCAATTGTTGCAAAGTCTGGTAAGCCCTCTGATAAATCTGCCGCTGTCGTATAACGGAAATTTGTTTTTTCCATTACAGTTACACGTTCATCAGATCGGATTTTCCATGCTAGTTGGTTGGAACCAACATCCAGTGCATAACCATGTCTTGCACCATGCTGTAGTGCGCAATCGGTAAACCCTCCTGTAGAGGAGCCAATATCAAGCATTAGCTTCCCCTCTACAGACATATCAAAAATTTGTAGCGCTTTCTCAAGTTTCAAGCCGCCACGACTAACATATTTTAAATCTGAGCCTTTTACTTGTAGTGGTGCATCTATAGCGATTTTTTCCCCCGCTTTATCGATGCGAGTTTCATTAGAAAAAACAAGTCCTGCCATAATAGAGCGCTTTGCTTTTTCTCGCGTTTCGCATAGCCCACGCTCTACAAGTAAAATGTCTACACGTTCTTTTGGATTTTTTGTCATTATTTATTCAAACCTACTTGCTGTTTTTGTTGAAGTAACACATGCATACGTGCCACTGTATCCTCAGCCGTCATATGAATTTCAGCGAGCAGCTGATCTACATTACCATGCTCAATAAAATGATCAGGTATTCCCATGCGATCGATTATTGCACTTAAATAGCCATGGTCATGGGCAAATTCTAATACACCACTACCAAAACCACCTTGTAAGACTGCCTCTTCAATCGTCAATATTGGTTTACGGCTTGTTAATATACGGTGAAGCATATCCTCATCCATCGGTTTAATGAAACGAGCATTGACTACTTCTATCTCTACACCTTGCTGTGCTAGAGTAGTGGCTGCTTCCATCGCCATAGGAATCGTCGTACCAAAGGTTAAAATCGTTGCATCCTTACCTTCACGTAACACTTCCCAGCTTCCTATTGGTAACGTCATAAGCTCATCATCTAACGGAACGCCTATACCATTACCTCGTGGATAACGTAACGCAATTGGACCGCCATCATAGTCAATGGCTGTTTTCACCATATGCTGACCTTCATTTTCATCTTTTGGCATCATAATTGTCATATTTGGTATATGACGAAGGAATGCAATATCAAATACGCCTTGATGTGTTTCACCGTCTGCACCAACTAAGCCTGCACGGTCAATGCCAATAAAGACATTTAGGTTTGGACGTGCGATATCATGTAATACTTGGTCATAAGCACGTTGAAGGAATGTTGAGTAAATGGCTAAAAATGGCTTCATTTTTTGCGTTGCTAGACCTGCTGCCATCGTTGCCGCATGTTGTTCAGCAATCCCTACATCGAAGAAACGTTCTGGGAAATCCTTTTGGATACCTTGTAATTTCGAGCCCACTGGCATTGCAGGAGTAATTGTGACAACTCGTTTATCCTCATGGGCAATTTTGTGAACTGTCTCAGCAATCAAACTACTCCAAGCTGGGCCTTTCGCCTCTGACTTTACAAAGGCACCATTTTCAATTTTATAAGGACCTGTCCCGTGCCAATTACCAATTGTATCATCTTCAGCAGGTTTATATCCTTTGCCTTTTTTCGTAATAACATGAACGAGCACTGGGCCTTTTACTTTTTTAGCTTGTGATAATGTTGTCTCAAGAGCATCGAAATCATGTCCATCAATCGGTCCTAGATATTTAAAGCCTAGCTCCTCAAAGAACACACCTGATACCACTAAATATTTTAAGCTATCTTTTAAGCGCTCAGCCGTTGAAGCAAGCTTACCACCTAATACAGGAATCTTATTAATGAGCGATTCCAGTTCTTCTTTTGCTTTTGAATATTCCTTGGCTGTACGAAGACGTCCTAATACATTGTGTAACGCTCCGACGTTTGGTGCGATTGACATTTCATTATCGTTTAAAATAACAATCATATTTGTTTTAGCATGGCCTATATGGTTTAATGCCTCCAGTGCCATACCGCCAGTTAAAGCTCCATCTCCAATAATTGGTATCACGAAGTTCTTTTCATTTTTGATATCACGTGCTGCTGCCATACCCATGGCTGCTGACAAAGATGTCGAGCTATGACCTGTCTCCCACTCATCATGTTCACTCTCCACACGCTTTGGAAAACCACAAAGCCCTTTGAACTGACGTAATGTGTCAAATTGATTTGCACGACCTGTCAAAATTTTATGCACGTAAGCTTGGTGGCCAACATCCCATAAAAACTTATCTTGTGGACTGTCAAACATTTTATGGAGCATAACCGTAAGCTCCACAACACCTAGGTTCGGTCCGATATGACCACCTGTGACAGAACATTTTTCGATTAAGAAGGTACGAATTTCTTGTGCAAGTCGCTCAAGCCCCTTCTTATCTAAGCTTTTTAAAAAGGCTGGACTAGTTATCTTATTTAAATCCACCTTTCTCACACACCTTTTCAATAAATTATTCACCGTAATTGTGTTTCCACCATTATAACAGTGTTATTAATATGCTAAAAGTACGAACACTTTATTGTTTGCACATCTGCAAACGCCCTCACCTATTCTAGCATATTATGTGCCGTTAACGCCTCGTTTTTCCCCTAGTTTTTACGATGTACAATATAGGCTGCAAACTCACGTAATAAGCTGGCATCTACTTCCAATTTATCTAGTGCGTTAATGGCATGCTGATAATGCTCAGCAAGCTTTTCTTTTGCCCCATCTAAAGATAACAGAGCTGGGTATGTGCTTTTATCACTTGCTACATCTTTACCAGCAGTTTTACCTAGTTCTTCTGTAGTACCCTCAATATCTAAAATATCATCTTGAATTTGGAAAGCAAGACCGATATGATGCGCATATTCCTTTAAAGTTTCCCGATTTTCTTGCGTTACATCAGCTAACACTGCTCCCGCTTCAATACTAAATCGTAAAAGAGCGCCCGTTTTATTGATATGGACATGCTCAAGCTCAGCTAAGTTTAGCTGACGTTTTTCACCTTCCATATCGAGTACTTGACCACCAACCATACCTTCTGCACCAGCTGCTTCACTTAGCAGATTGACAAGCTCAATACGTTTTTCAGCTGATACATCCATGCGTGCTAAAATGCCAAACGCAAGTGTATTCAATGCATCACCTGCAAGTGTCGCTAATGCCTCGCCATAAACTTTATGATTTGTGGGCTTACCTCTACGGAAATCATCATTATCCATACTTGGTAAATCATCATGGATTAATGAATACGTATGAATGATTTCAACAACTGATCCTACAGTTAAACCATCCTTCAAATTCTTATTGTATAGTTCAAGAACAGCCAATACGAAAAGAGGGCGAATACGTTTACCTCCAGCTTTTAATGAATAAAGCATTGATTCTTTTAAATTGGCTGGTGCATCAATTTTCTCAACTAGTGCAAACATTTCAGCTTCAACTTGTGGTATGTTGCTTTCAATAAAAGGTTTTAATTGCTCGTTCATTTTCTTAGTTCTCTCCCTTTAGTGGATCAAATGCCGTAGTCTCACCTGTCTCTTGGACAATAGAAATTAACTGCTCCTCAGCATGTTGCAGCTTGCTATGGCAAAATTGTGATAGCTCCATTCCTTGTTTATATAAATCAATCGCGTTTTCTAGCGGCACATCACCTTGCTCTAGCTGACGAACAATTTCTTCAAGTGCCGTCATTGCTTCTGCGAAAGTTTGTTGTTTCTCTGCCACAATTATTCCTCCTCATTTTTCGGCAAAATCTTAACCACATCAGCAATAACCTTTCCATCATGGAAGGAAAGTGTTAATTGATCCTGTGGCTTTACATCAGCTGATGATTTTAACATTTGATTATCTTTATAAGCTACTGTGAAGCCCCTTGTTAAAATGGCAAGTGGATTCAATGCTTCTAAAGTTCTGACAGTTGCCTCAAATTGTTGTTTTTGCTTCGATACATAATGCGTTGCAGCACGAGTTAATTGTTGGACGTGAGTTTCTAGCTCTCGTTGATGGAAAGCTAATGCCTTTTTCGGCGAGTGCTGTTCTACCGCACTATGTAATTGTTGAAACTGCGCTGTTTTCTTCATCAAATCGACCTGCATTGCTTTTTGTAATCCCGATTCAAGTTGTGCTAGCCTTTCCGTAAATGGTCGATATAGGCGTTCTGGCATTGACAACGGATAAGATTGTTGGAGCTTATTTAGACGTTGACGTTCTGCCATTAGTTGCGCTCTTACAATTTGATGCAGTTGTGATTTTTGTGTAAGCACCCGTTGAAATAAATCTTGTTGATCCGGTACAGCCATTTCAGCCGCTGCCGTTGGTGTCGGTGCGCGCAAATCAGCTACATAATCCGCGATAGTTGTATCGGTTTCATGACCTACTGCACTAATAATAGGGATATGGCTTCCAAAAATCGCTCGTGCAACAGCTTCCTCATTAAATGCCCATAAATCCTCAATCGATCCACCGCCACGCCCAACAATCAGTACATCGCAACTCGCATCGATATTTGCTCGCTCAATATTGTGAACAATATTTGGCGCTGCTTGTGCTCCCTGTACAAGGGTTGGATAAATAAAAACTTCAGCAAGTGGATAGCGTCTCTTTAATGTTGTACAGATATCTCGAATGGCGGCACCTGTTGTCGACGTTAAAACACCGATTTTTTCTGGAAACCTCGGAATTGGTTGTTTCCACTCAGGTTTAAAAAGCCCTTCTTGTTGTAACTGCTCTTTTAGCTGGTTAAAGGCCACAAACAAGCTACCAATTCCATCTGGTTGCATTTCCTGTACATATAATTGATATGTACCGTAGCCTTCATAAACGTTTACATCTCCACGGATAAATACTTGCATACCTTCCTTTGGTTCAAACGCTAATTTTGTGGCTGCTGTTTTAAACATAGTAGCCGCAATTCGTGCTCCATCATCCTTTAATGTAAAGTAAATATGCCCTGATTGATGAATCTTGACATTAGATAGCTCACCCTTTACATAGACTTCACGTAAATGCGGATCAGCATCAAATTTCCGTTTAATATATTTTGTTAATGCTTTTACAGTTAAATAAGAAGCAGATGACATTTTTTCGGCTCCTTTACTAAAATCAAGTTTTTCACAAAACTACACCTATCATAACATTTTTTATTGCTCCTGACGTGCCAAAATGCAGTTTCGTTAGAAAAAACGACTGTCTTTCATGCCATTGAAAAACTTACTATAACATTTCTATTGAATAGTTACCTCAATAAAGCTTTCTTAAAAAGATATGACTGCTTATGCAAAATGTATCAGATTTACAAATTCTGAAATTTCACTATAACTTTCCTGCAAAGCGAGGGGTTGATTTCCGTTCCGGCTTGGCGCTTTCCTGGGGGCGTCCGATGAGCCGCTTCACTCGCGATGCTCGCTCCAGGGTCTCATCTGTGACGCTAATCCCCAAGGAGTCGCCCAGCCTCCACTCCAATCAACCATTTCTCTTAATATGTATCTTTAGGTCGTCACTCTAATTTAGAACTCCTACCATTTCATTTTTCAACAACAAGAAAACCTCACAACTAATTATAGTTATGAGGCTTTTTAAATTAATAGCAATGTTTAGAACTCTGTTGATATTTGATTGGAACGAACTCAGATGGTAAGAAATGAGTTCAAGGGGTTTATCATATTCAGAATGTAAAAAGTTTTCATAGTCGTTTGAAAGGCTGGATAAGTCGATTTAATGGTGTGACAACGAAATACCTTGTCCATTATTTAAGTTGCTTGTTCTCAACGATTGTTACCTATGATAAACTCAGTTTATCAAAATTTTCCATTTATAAAAATAATCAGGGGGAAAGAGGATGAATACAATCGAACTACCAAAAGTTAATTTAAGAGAATTAACTCTTAATGATGTTGAAGACCGTTATCAATGGTGTCTTGATAAAGAAGTGATAAAGCATTTAAATATGCCAGAGAAATATCCACCTTTTAGTAGAGAAGAAACTGAAAGGTGGATTACAATGTGCATTACCAAAACAAATGGATATGAACAAAAAGCTATCGTTACAGAAGAAGGAAAGCATATAGGTTGGATAGATTTGAAGAACATCGACAAACTCAACAAACATGCAGAACTAGGGGTGGCAATAGGAGATAAATCCTATTGGGGTAAAGGCTATGGATTATCTGCAATGAAAGAAATGCTTTTGTGGGGCTTTAATGAATTAGACCTTAACAAGATTTGGCTTAGAGTAGAAGTTGACAATGCAAAGGCAATTAAGTCTTATAAGAGAATTGGGTATGTTGAAGAAGGTATACTAAGACAGGACCGACTAAGAAATGGTGAATTTATTGATCGTTTAAGAATGAGTATTCTTAAACACGAGTTCGTAAGTTAACAAGAGCATAAATAGATTAAGGGAACTCCAAAGATGTAGTTCCTTCTAACAATATTCTTTAACATAGCTAAATTAATAAAATATTAATAAGAGAGTACCTACAAGAAAGCAATAATATGTAAAGTAGCTAAGCTTGCCACTTTTCATGATTCCCATAAACCAACGCATTGCAAAATAAGTCATAAATAATGTCGCAATAAATGTCGCAGCATAAGGAATTGCTAATGCACCTTTATTTGGCTCATCTAAAAAATCAGAAATCCCAAGGACAACCCCACCAAGACTTACAGGAATATAGAGCATGAAGGAAAATCGCAAAGCGGTTTCCCGTTTCATACCAACTGCAATGGCTGAAATAATCGTTGCTCCTGAACGACTAATACCAGGTGTTAATGCTACAGCTTGACCAAGACCTACGATGATGGCGTCTTTCGCAGTCAAATCCGCATCCCTTTTCGTACCACGCATATTACGGATTAGCCATAGGGCAATACCTGTCACAAATAGCATAAGTGCAATCGTCGTCATACTAACATTATCCGCAATAACATCGCTTAACAAAACACCTAAAACACCCGCTGGAATAGAACCAATTACTATGAATATGGCGAAACGAAAATCAGCTTTATAACGATTCTCTCCTGTTTTAAGATAAAGGAAAAAATTTGTGATGAGTCGGACAATATCCTCTCGATAAATATAGACAATAGCCAGTAAAGAAGCTGTGTTCGTTAAAATAGCAAAAGTAAAACCTTGCTCACCAAGACCAAGAATTTCACTTACAATCATAACATGTCCGCTAGATGATACAGGAATTGGCTCTGTAAATCCTTGTACAAGACCGATAATAATATGTTTGATGATCAGTATTAAATCTATGTTTTCCATAAAAACCTCCCTATTATTATGTATGACCCAAACATTATATTAGACGTTAACAACGAAGAGAAAGTTCTCGAAATACTTAGAAAGTAAATTATACAAAAAAGCTACCTCAATAAAAATTGAGATAGCTTTTTATAAAGAGTAATTCAAAATTATAACTTAACTATATGTGCAAGCTTATTTTCTGCTGCTTGAACTGTGTTGAATAGTAGCATAGTAATTGTCATTGGTCCTACACCGCCTGGTACAGGTGTAATGTGAGAAGCAATACCATCGACTTCACTGAAGTTAACATCACCGCAAAGCTTGTTGTTTTCATTACGATTAATTCCAACATCTATAACAACTGCGCCTTCTTTAACATGTTCCTTCGTAATAAAGTTTGCACGTCCAACTGCCGCAATTAATATATCTGCTTGTTTAGTGAATGAAGGTAAATTTGGTGTTTTGGAATGCGTGTATGTAACGGTTGCATCTTTTTGTAGAAGAAGTTGTCCCATTGGTTTCCCAACGATATGACTACGACCCACAATGACCGCATGCTTTCCTGCTATTTCAATTCCTGAATATTCAAGAAGCTTCATTACGCCAAACGGTGTACAAGGCAAAAATGTTTCTTGGCCAAGCATCATTTTCCCAACACTTACTGGTGAGAAGCCATCAACGTCTTTTTCAACAGCAATTGTGGCAATAACAGTATCCTCATCAATATGTTTTGGGAGTGGTAATTGTACTAAAATACCATGAATATCTTCACGATTATTTAATAATTCAATTTGTGCTAATAATGCATCCTGCGTAGTTTCTTCTGGTAGTTTAATTAGCTCTGAAAACATACCAATGGCTTCACAAGATTTTTGCTTATTTCTCACATATGTAGCCGAGGCTTGGTTGTCTCCTACTAAAACAACCGCTAAGCCTGGTGTTAATCCTTGCTCTTTTAAACGCGTTACTCGCTCTGCTACTGAATTACGAATTTCTTGACCAATTTCTTTACCATTAATAATTGCACTTGACATAGACCTTAGTTACTCCTTCCAATTCAACACATTTTATTGTTCTGTAAATTTAGAAAGTACGCCATTAACAAATTTCGACGAGCCATCGTCGCCAAATGTTTTGCATAACTCGATTGCTTCATTAAGTACTACTCTTTTTGGTGTTTCTGGCATGTATAAAATCTCGTATAAAGCTAGACGTAAAACCGTTCTTTCAATCTTGGGTAAACGGGCAAGTGACCACTTTTCAAGATGCTGCTCTAAAGTAGCATCGATTTCCTCTAAATGTTCAACTGTTCCAGTAACAATCTTTTCGTAGAAGGCATTTGTTGGTTGGCCTTTAATATGGCCCATTGCTTCTTCTACTGTTAGATCAGTATTGTCTAGCTGAAACAAAACTTGCAACGCTTTTTCGCGTGCCTCATGTCGTTTCATGTAAAGCTCTCCTTCTTAAGTGGCATTAAGTTTTATAATAGCATAAATTCGTACGAGAAACACGAATTCAAGCAAGTTTTCAATAATCTGATACCTTTTTCAAGCAACTTTTTGCTTATTTTTAACACCCTGCAATTAACTTCACTAAGTAATAAAAATCCACCATTATTGTTTATATAACAAGAATGTTATAATTAAGGAAATTAAATTTCATTTTTTGAGGTGTTCATTATGCATTATGAAGTTACATGTACAAGCTGCAAAAGAACATTCAAGTTATATGAAAGCGAGGAACAATATAAGCAATACAAAGAACGTAAATCCCGTTTATTTTACTGCGAGGATTGTAAACATAAAATTCGTTTTGACGCGATAAGAAACTTCTTTAGTTATTACTAGTGGAAGCAATTTATGAATGAACACGATTGTAAAGAAACAACAAGAAACCTGAAAAGAAATTTATGATTCAAAAATTATTGCGCCACTTTGTATAACTGCGAACTAATACTTCCACACTGATAAAAAACTAAAAAAAATCAAAACAAATCTTTTGACCCTATAGTTACTATAGGGTTTATTGTATTACGTGGAAAGATTCTAGTAGATTTAGATACATGTATCGTGAAAGATTGAAGGAGAACAATATGAATAAGAAACAAATTTTAACCTTAAGTATTTTATTATCGAATTTATTCATTGCCTTTTTAGGTATTGGTTTAGTTATACCCGTGCTACCTACAATCATGAATGAGCTAAAAATTTCAGGCTCAGTCGTTGGTTATATGGTGGCGGCATTTGCTATTACTCAACTTATAGTGTCACCGATTTCAGGTAAAATGGTGGATAATGTTGGCCGGAAAATTATGATCGTTGCGGGTCTTTTTATATTCGGTTTTTCAGAGCTATTATTCGGGCTCGGACGCACAGTTGAAATACTCTTTATCTCACGTATGCTTGGTGGTGTAAGTGCTGCCTTCATTATGCCGGCAGTGACTGCTTATATCGCTGATATTACAACATTGTCACAACGTCCAAAGGCACTGGGTTATATGAGTGCAGCGATTAGTACTGGCTTTATTATCGGACCTGGTATCGGTGGATTTTTGGCAGAATTCGGAACACGCATACCATTTTTCGCTGCTGGCATACTTGGAATTTTAGCAGGTATCTTGTCATTTATTTTGTTAAAAGAACCGACACGTGCTTCAGATGATGCAGAATCTGCACCATCAATTTTAGGCAGTGTGAAGCGTATTTTTAGCCCGCTATACCTTATTCCATTCGTACTTATTTTCGTACTATCATTTGGTTTAGCTGCATTTGAATCGTTATTTAGCCTATTTGTGGATCATAAATTCGCATTTACACCTTCGGATATAGCGATTATTATTACAGGAAGTGGGGTAGTCGGGGCACTTGCTCAGTTAGTGCTATTCGATGGGCTGACAAAGAAAATGGGCGAAATCAATCTTATTCGTTATTCGCTCGTCCTATCTGCTGTTTTAACCTTTGCTATGACCATTGTTAGCCACTATTTCGCAATATTATTTGTCACATTCTTTATTTTCGTCGGCTTCGATTTAATACGTCCTGCCGTTACCTCTTATTTATCGAAAATTGCTGGTAATGAACAAGGGTTCGTCGGTGGCATGAACTCCATGTTTACAAGTCTCGGTAATATCTTTGGTCCTATTTTAGGCGGGGTATTATTCGATATTAATTTAAACTATCCATATTACTTTGCGACAATTGTTTTAACAATCGGCGTTATACTTGCTTTTTTCTGGAGAAAGCCAAAGCATATTGAAATATAATAAAGTAGCGATATTAATCATTGCTGATCAATTTCCGTTAACAATGTTAAAAAGAAGGATTGCCCTATAGGCAACCCTTCTTTTTTAGTCTTGTACAGCTACTTCTTCTTTTTCAAAGTGAATACTTGTAATGTGAACATTCACTTCAGCTGTTTCAAGTGCTGTCATATTATAAATCGCTTGGCGAATTTGAGTTTGTACTTCCTTCGCCACTTTTGGGATTGTATAGCCGTATTTTACAGAGCAAAATACATCAATGGCAATCTCACCAGTTTCAGTAACACCCGATTTAATGCCCTTATTGTGAACTTTTTTACCGAAGCGTTCTACTACACCTGTAGCAATATTACCACGAGTTGCAGCGACCCCTTCTACCTCGTTCACTGCGATTCCAGCAACAACCTCGATTACTTCCGCTGCTACTTCAATTTTCCCAAGTTCTTCTTTTCCAGAAGGTGTTGGTTGTACGAAAGATTGTCCTACTTTCTCTGCCATACAAATATCATCCTTTCCCTTACACATCACAAACAAATGCTGTACTTACGCTTATTATACTATAAAAAGGAAGGTTTGGCTTCGTAAAGCCGCTTTAATTTATTTGGGACAGGTTTAGGTCGATAAATTCAAAAAGATAGACGATAAAAATAAAAAGCAAAAACAGCCGCTACCTCACAAATGAATTTTTCACATCGAAACCAGACGTTGCTTCTATCACCTATGACTTTCGATAACGCACCAAAATATTTCATTTTTTCCATTTAAGTTTCAACAAACAATCATAATACGCTATAATTCCCTTATATATGGAATTTCTGAATAATTAAGAATATGTAAGAGAAGGAATTGAATAAGATGGGCATTTTTACGTTTATATTAGTGTTACTTTTAGTTTTTACAGGTTTAGCAATAGAAAGAATTTTGAAAGATATACGTGAACAAAATAAAGAAATTATTGAAATATTGAAGAAGAACAACAGAGATAAAGAAGAAAATACAAACTATTAAGTTGAACATTTATTCTAGGTTTATGCGTATGATCTTAACGCTATCAAATTTAAATAAATAGCAGATTTAATACATTTTCGCAAACGAAACCGCTCTTAAAGGCGTGATGTCGATAAATTTAAAAAATTGGGTAATAAATATAAAAAGTTAGGCGATAAATTAACAAGTTTATCGATAAATTCAAATAATCTCTCGATAAAAAATGAAAAGCGAAGAAGTCTTCATAGTTTTCTTCGTTTATGTAAGAAAAAGACAGATTATATGGGGGAAATAAATTTGTTTATTGTCAATGCTGAAGGAGCAATAAGAAAAGATGACAAGTGGATAATTGTTGAAAGAAGTAAAAAAGAAGAACATGCAGGTGGATTACTTTCACTTATTGGAGGAAAAGTAGATATTGGAGGAAATTCACCAAATATATTAGAAAAAACTTTGAAAAGAGAATTTGAAATATATACATAGCACTTCGTTTGTAACAGATAAAGGTGAAAACGTTGTTGATATTATTTTCCTCTGTGAATATGAATCAGGTGATTTTTTTGTAAAACAACCTGAAGAAGTAGAAAACGTATTTTTATTAGCAACGAAAGAAATACTTAACAACCTCAAGCATCGTTATTTTTAAAAGAATCTATAAAATGGGCGGAAATAGCACTGTTCTAAAGTAGGTGAACTAATGGGAGAAATAAAAGTAGCAGTCAAAGGTGTTTTGATAAAAAATAATAAAATGTTAATTGTGAAGCGCTCTGCTTTTGATGAAACAGGAGCAGGCACATGGGAAAGCGTTGGTGGTGTTTTAGAATTTGGTGAATCATTTGAGGTTGCTTTGAAACGAGAATTCCTTGAAGAGGTTGGTCTAAATATTAACGTAAGTACACATCTTTTTTTCAACGACCTTTTTAACTCATAACTTACGACAAATTGTACTTCTTACATTTCTTTGTGAATGTCAGAATGATGAAGTATTTCTTTCGGATGAACATAATCAATTTATATGGGCTACTAAAGATGATTTGATGGAATTATTACCTGAAGTAATAATTAATGATTATAAAAAACATAATGTTTTCGAATTACTCTAAAGGGAGCCATTTTTTCCTTATGTTATGCAATAACAGCTCCCTTTAATGGACTAACTAATCTACTTCTAAAATGAATGCATAGAAAGCGTCGCCACGAGATAAATTCGCTTCCTTTTCATCCTTCCACCATACGTCATAAGAATAATAATAAACTCCACGCTGTGTAGGTGCGGTAAAATGATTGTCTTTGACCATGACTTCAATTTCTTTGTTATCACTCATTTGTACAACATGAAATTCATTTGGTTTTGGTTCGTAATCCATCACAAGAGTTATATTTTCACCAGATTTAACTTTTAAAGGCTTTTTACCTTCTAAAAGTTCAACTGGTCCAGCAGTATCAACGCATTTACTTGGCCAACAATAAGTTCCAAGTGTAGTTTCAAATTTTTTATTATCAATCTCTATGTAGGCTTTAGGAGGCTTTCCTCCCGACAATCCATTAGTATTTGAACACCCCATTATGATAAGTACAAAAAGAGCTACTAAATATAAAAAATACTTCTTCTTCATACATATCTCCCCTTTATATTTGCGCACTCGTTTATACAACGTTACAAAACAGTTTATATTTGAAGAGCCTATTTTTATATAGTTTGACACTTGAACTTTCCCTTCTCCTTTATTACTATCGTTTAATAATACGTAATTTACAAGTATATGAAATACATGAATTGGAGTTAAGCACTTTTATAACTAGTTGCGTTCAGATTCAAACACGTTCTGCCTTGCGATTAATTCATTAGCTTGCGTTACCTTCCGCAATACTTCCAGTGCGCCATTCTTCGCGTGTTTCTGACGAGCGTTTATCATATGCTGGCGAAAGCGTTGGATCAACGAGGTGCCTTCGTTATACGATGTTTGTATGCTATCGGATGTGATTCGGTATTCATCAGATATTTCGATGTTTAGTGGCATTCCGATTCCCCCTTCGTTAAATAACGTTCATCATTAGTTCCATTTCGGACGCTGCGTAAATTACGTTGCTGACCGTTAAAGGTTCGCCCATGTATACATATAAGGCGCCTTGACCTTCGCTGTAATATACGTCTGTTTTACGCCCAGTCCGTTCGAGTAGTTTGCGTTGGATATTAATAATACTTACTGTAATATTCATTCCGTTCAATCCCCCTTATAATTCCGTTTGATTTAGCTTCGAAACGCTTAAGATGATAAATACGTCGACTGGCGATTTAAAACCGGTTTTAACCACGTTTATAAAGGCGAAATAAAGGCGCTATGCTTCCTCATTACTAATACCCGAGCATAATCCCGTTTTCGGACAAGATATCCGCAAAAACATATAAATATTTTCCTCGATGGATCCACGCTGTCTTACCATTGATTTAACCGTTTTAAGCCGTTTAGGATAAATACTATTACTTGCGTACTTTGGCGCAAATTAGGCAGTCATTTAAAGGCAAATCGATGTGTTGTTAGTTTGTTCGTCAAGGCTCACTTCTGAAAAATCTTCCTCATTCAACTATTTAGCCAGGTTAGTGCAAGAAGGAATATTAGAATATAACGTTGAATTAAGCTTATAAAATCAAATAATTGGAAGTGTTCATCTGAAATGCAAGAAATATTAAAAAGTTTTATGAACGATCCCTGGTGGCTGATTTCAACAAGTATGTCAGAATCCTTAACTAAAGAGTTAGAGAAAGAACTTTCAATAAAACACATTCTCTACGGAAAAGAAGCTGTAGCAGTGGCTAGAAGAGAAGATAATGATGATATTATTTTTTGGATTAAAAAGCTAAATAAATATGCTGTAGTTCATTTAACATATTCAAAAGAAACTTCAAGTGATTTCCCTATTACACTACTATTTACATTGAGTGAGTTAGAAGAATACTGTAAGACTGTTTCAAAATTTCATTCAAACGGGGGATATTAGTTAAAACTAATAAAAGCTAGGTGTTGGCGCAACTAACTTTCAACGGCCATTGTTAGCGCAACGATTAGTCGTATTCTTTAATGGTTTGTTTGCGTATGCCCGATAAGCGCATTTGTTCTTTAACGATGATTAGCGCAGAATATGCACTAATACGATTACCTTTTAAACGAACTGAATTAACGTCAATCATAATTGTTGGCGCTGTTATTAGCGCTTTTTTTCGTTTTTAGGATTAATCGTTTTTAGTTCGATCGAATTCATATTTTCTAAATCGAAAATGCCGGTACGCTGATCATTTTTATGCATAAAAAAGACCCCTAACGAATCAGTTTCGTTAAAGGGTCTAAAAATCGGATATTCCATTTTGTTATATTCCTAATTCTATTCCGCCAACTATTCCGCTGACAAATTTCGCACAACTAGCGTTGCGTCTGACTTCTTTCAAATTCGGGTATTGTATAGGAATTTTTCTGCATTGAGTTGCGCTTTATTACTGAATAGATTTCTAAGCTACTAAGCCCTTATCGACTCGGTAGATTATAACAGTCAATCTCATTTGTTACACTTTTACCATTCCTCTACCAACTCAAACTTTGCTATGTTACAATCTCGATATAGAGAAAATTTCCATTTAGTAAAAAAAGCAGGAGAATTTGAGTTGTGAATAGTTTATATACAGAAGATATGAATCATTTTAATTCAGGAGATATTTTATTTAGTGCTTTCTCGATTTTCGGGTTATTACTTTCTCTTGTCCCATTTATTTTTTTCGTTTGGTTTACTATCAGTACAACTAAGCAATTAAAAAGGCAATCAATACTACTGGAAGAAATCAATGAAAAACTAAAACGTTAACAAGGACTATTATCACCTTTTTAACAAACCAAACAATAGCCATCATACATAAATCTAAGGGCTTGTGTTAGCGTAACACCCGATGCACACAAGTCCAATTCCTCGGAATCCCCATCTTTATATGCTTCTGACTCTAACAACTAAATTTACGACTCTAAACCTTATGCTACCGTTGACACTTGTGCATATCCGTATTTAGCCATTATATCGCTCCTAAGTTTTGATAACATTTATAAGGCTATACTATCGCATCAGTAAAACGTTCCAATACTAGTAAGTTGTGACATTATTGAAGTAAAAAAATAAGCCGACCTATAATCGACTTTCGTTTATTAAACACCCCAATTGTTGAATAAGCGAGCGTCTACATTACCACGCTTCTCACTTTATTAACTTATATCAATAATTGTGAATATATAGTGTTACTGTCTCTTTTCAACGAATAGCAAAATTAGTGTTGCAAATGGACCTAACACAAGAGAAAGTAAAAACCAGTTTAACCCCGTTCTATTCTTCCCTTGTGCAAGTGCAGCATTGATCAACGCCAATGCCTACGACATATTGGTTATCCATCATCTGCCCCCCATCTCATTTAACCGTACTGCACCGTTAGTGTACATTTCTTCTCAAATTTGATTATAACACATCCAAATAACATGCTTCATAAAAGGCGCCAATACTGTAAAATCAAATAAGCCTGAACGCTGATTAATTTTATACAAATAAAAAACCTCCTGACTAGTAAAGTCAGAAGGTATAAGAAATAAACGTTAGCGTTCTATTCCGTTGTTAAAGAATTTCAATTACTTGCTTGTCCCCAAAACATCATTCTCTTCAAGGAACTTCGTATTGAATTGCGCTGATTTGAAAACGTCATTGTTCATTAATGCTTGGTGGAATGGAATTGTTGTATTGATCCCAGGACCAGATACTTCAAATTCGCTAAGCGCACGATTCATTTTCGCAATCGCTTCTTCACGTGTATTGGCATGAACAATTAGTTTTGCAACCATTGAATCATAGTATGGCGGGATTGTATAGCCAGCATATACAGCAGAGTCAATACGTATACCATAGCCACCTGGAGTTACATAAGTATCTACAGTACCAGCTGATGGCATGAAGTTTTTATAAGCATTTTCTGCATTAATACGGCATTCGATTGCCCAACCATTTATTTTAATATCATCTTGAGTGAAAGGAAGTTTTTCACCAGATGCAATTTTTAATTGTTGTTGTACAAGATCTACACCAGAAATCATTTCAGTTACTGGGTGTTCTACTTGGATACGAGTATTCATTTCCATGAAGTAGAATTTATCTTCTTGATAGTCATAAATAAACTCGATTGTTCCAGCACCTTCATAGTTACAAGCTTCTGCAGCTTTTACTGCAGCTGCACCCATTTCAGCACGACGCTCAGAAGATAGAGCTGGAGATGGAGCTTCCTCTACTAATTTCTGCATACGGCGTTGAACGGTACAGTCACGTTCACCTAAATGTACAACATTACCATAGCCATCCGCTAATACTTGGATTTCACAGTGACGGAAGTACTCGATGAATTTTTCTAAATATACGCCAGGGTTACCAAATGCTGCAGCAGCCTCTTTTTGCGTAATTTCAATGCCTTTTACAAGGTCTTCTTCTGTACGAGCTACACGGATACCTTTACCGCCACCACCAGCAGTTGCTTTGATGATAACTGGGTAACCAATTTTAGCAGCCCATTCTTTACCTGTTTCGATATCTGGAACGATACCAGTACCCGGAACAAGTGGAACACCTGCTGCTTCCATTGTTGTACGTGCAACGTCTTTAATACCCATAATTTTAATAGAATCTGATGAAGGGCCAATGAACTTAATGCCTGCGTTTTCACAAGCCTCAGCGAAGTCAGCGTTTTCAGATACAAAACCGTAACCTGGGTGGATACCGTCTGCACCAGTTTTTTCTGCTACGCTAAGTAAAGCCGGGAAGCTAAGATATGAATCTTTTGATAGCTTTGGCCCGATACAATATGCTTCGTCTGCTAATTTCACATGTAATGCGTCTGCGTCTGCTTCTGAGTACACGGCAACAGATTGAATGCCTAACTCTTTACAAGCACGAATGATGCGCACAGCGATTTCGCCGCGGTTTGCAATTAAAACTTTTTTCATAGTTGTGCACTCCTTACTCAGCTTTTACAAGGAATAATGGTTGACCGTATTCTACTAATTCACCGTCTTTAACAAGTACTTCAACGATTTCCCCTTGAACTTCTGCTTCAATTTCGTTGAATAGTTTCATAGCTTCTACGATACATACAATTGTTTCATTACCAACTTTGTCCCCCACTTTAACGTAAGCTGGTGAATCTGGGTTTGAAGATTGATAAAAAGTCCCAACCATCGGCGATACAATTTTATGTAACGATGGGTCGTTATTTGTTGCTGATGCAGCTGGTGCTTCTTCAGCTTTTGCTGGTGCTGGAGTAGCTGGTGCTACAGGCGCAGACTGTTGTACAACAGGTGCAGCTACTTCTTTTTTAGGTGCTACAGTTTCAGTAACAACTACACCATTCTTTTTTAATTTAACTTTTGCGCCATCTACTTCGTAAACGAACTCGTCAATTGAAGAAGAATCTACTAATTTGATAATTTCGCGAATTTCTTGAATTTTGAACATTTCTAACTCTCCTTATGAAATAAAATCTACTACAAACACTATTTTATATTTTTTTCGAACAATTTGAAATACTTTAATGCAAATTAAGTAAATATGAACAAAATAAAAGGCTTTCCTTTACTAAACGAAAGCCTTTTCATTATACTGATATATAACAATAGTTATTTAATAAACAGAAAATTCATCTTTTTCTTTCTATTTTTAATAGTTATTTGCGCTGAATTTTACTTGGACGTCATTTGCGCCTTCCATCTCTGTTTTTACCAAATAAATAATTTCATTTGCTTGAGCTTTTGATAGCTCCTCCGCCATAACAGTTACCGATACTTTATCACCATCTGCTTTTACAAACGCATCGGAGTAACCTGAAGATTTAATAAGCATTTCTAACATCGCTTCAGAGGATTCTTGTTTTATAAGGTTATCCATATCATTATAAGCCTTACTTTTTTCTTCTGCTGTGTAATCTTTTGAACCGATCTTCTGCTCTAATTGCAAACGAAGCTGGCTTCTTTCATCACTAACTTGCATGCGCATTTCTTCAAATAAATGACTTGGAGAAGATACTTCCTTCGTCTCTCCCTCTTTCGCTGCTTCTTGATCAGTCACACCTGTTACTGCAGTTTGCTGTAATGAGTCATCTGTGAAAATAGTTAGTCCATTAAATTGTTTTGCTGGATCAACCAAATAATACACTGAGATAACCGCTACTAGACTTAATAATGTCATAAACCAAACTGTTCTTCTACGTACGCGCATTTACTTTTCCTCCTTATTCTCCATTGGAACGATAATAATTCGATGAATCGGCAATTGCATTACTTGACTAACAACAGCACGAATTTCATTTTTCACAAAGATATCTGATGCTCCTTCTGAAACAATTAGCATCCCTGTTACTTCTTTCGTGCCTTGTTCAGTTCCTCGAAAATATTGACTGAATAGTTTATTGTCATCCTTCGCATCTGTCATATCTCCATAATAAAAATAGACTTTAACCTCCCCAACACCTTTCATAGCCTTCAGTGTCTGCTCAAGTTTTTCTTCATTGGTCATCGATGTTACTTGCCCATTCGTTGTATTCGTTTGATACATTGGTAAAATGATGAAAATCCCCACGGAGGCAGCGATAAGCATTAAGACTATAAATGACGTTGTTTTTTTTCGTTTCTTTTCCACATCACTTGTACATTGCCTCCTTTCATCTTCTCTTTTTCAAGTGTATGTACGCTTGTTTCCTCCTATGAATTGATAAATGGAATCTTTAATAGCAATTGCAAAAATACTAACGTAATAACAAGCTTTGTAAGTGAAATTATTTCTTTATCTTCTGTTAGAAACACAAATATCTGACAGATAAAGAGCATTGCCAATAAAAGAATCAATCTATCTCCCCCCAGCCATAACTTGCACAAAAACGATGAGGAATAAACAAGAAAACATAAATGAAAAAGCAATTAGAAATGATACAGCACACAATGTAAATAGAGATTTACTAACATGATCAAGTAGTTTACAAATATCATCAAAAGCAATTGGTTCTAAAATAGCAGCTAACATTTTCAATGAATAGGCACTGACAACAAGCTGAACTGTTGGAATGAACGACACGGTAATAACTGCTATAAATGCAGAAATACTAGTAATAGAAGAGGAAAATTGTGTCATATGTTGGAACATCGAAAAACTATCTACTATAAAGGAACCAACAACCGGAATATTTTCCTCTATTAATTTCTTCACAGGCTCTGCAACAGCTGCGTTGACACTAAATGCGGCAACACCACTCGCCGACATTAAAATAATGTAACAAATAACAGATGCTGAGACGATGCTCATAATGGTAAAACGAATCAATTCAGCAATTCTCGTAAACGAAATTTCTTTAACAATGACACTGCAGACATCAAATACTATGGCAAAAAGCACTCCCGGAATAAGCCATTTACTACTAATAATCGTTAAGACTTGTACAAAAAAAAGTAAAAAAGGCTGCCAAGAAGCAATCGCTGTAATACTGCTTGATAAAAGAAAGCTTGAAGTAAGAATGGGATAAAATGCAGTAAATATATGAGCAAGTCCCTGTGCTATTTCGTCTATTAATTTAAAGGAATTCACAACGACAGGTCCTATTGTTGCAAGTACAATAAGAAAAAAAAGTATCCTTGTCCCTTTTTCAAATTCTGGTAAAATCATATTGACAATCAAAATAATAATGACGTAGCTACACAAAATAAGCGTCATCTTCAGCAATAGAAAGAATGGATCAGTTAAAAACGAAAATATTTGCTCCAGCAATGTCTTCGCCCCTTAGTTTAGCCGTTGTAAAATGGCCGACACCTCCTGTAAAACAGCCAAAAATTCCTTAAACCAGTACAACAAAATAACAATCTTGACCCCATCATAGACAATATGACCGAGTACTTTATAGCTTTGTTCTACAAGTAAAAAAGACACCCATTGCCCTATATAAAAAAGGCTCGCACTTACTACAATTGCTTTCGCATAAGGCAAAAAAGCTAATGTCTCAAGCAATTGCTTGATGAATGGCAATAGGAGTGTCGAAAACAACATACTGAACAACAAAAACGAAAACATTACACTAATTAGCGCATGGAGTGGCTTTATGACTTCTTTTATAAGCATTAATAAAAGCAACATGACAACAGCTATGATGACAATTTCCATTTACATTACCCAGAAGAGGTCAGCCATTGAAAGAATGTAAGGATTTCATTGAAAAATAGACGTAAAAATCGCAGTAATTCCGCTGTCATATATAAGTAGGCAATGAAAAATAGGAAAAATGAAAATTCTTTTTTTCCTGTTTGATCAAAGAAGACATGAAGAAGCGCAACTACTAGTCCCACTCCAGCGACTCTTAATACGTCTTGTAATTCCATTTCATACGCCCCCTCGTGTACAGCAATATATGTTGCTACACTAAAAAAAAGACCTCTATACATACGTATAGAGATCTTAGTATTTTTATGAATCTTTAACTTCTTTCAACGGATGTTTGGAAGCCGCTGAAAAGTAACTTAAGCTCACCACCTATAGAGGTGGGAAACTAGCTGAAAGAAGTTAAAGTAACTTTTCAACGATGTTTTTGACAGTACCTGGTTGTTTCACTAAATAGCTATTTTCGCCCATCCACATCGATAAATATTCGGCTTTGCCCTGTTTTGCACTTTCTTTACGAATAGTTGTAGTTAGATCATTTTGCAATGGATAAGGTGCTACAATAGCATCCTTCATACGTTCCGTAAAACCATTCACTAAACCTCTTGCTGGTTTACCAGAAAAAGCACGAGTAATTGTCGTCTGCTGTTCTTTTGATTGAAGCACGGCATTTTTATAGAGAGATGAAATTTCACACTCATCTGCTACTAATAAGGCTGTACCAATTTGAACTGCTTGTGCACCTATTGCTAGTGCTTTGTTTACATCTTCCTTCGTCACAATACCTCCAGCAGCAATAATCGGTATGGAAATTTGTCCTACAACTTGCTGCAGTAAATCATGCAAATCAATTAATTGCATAGGTTCAGTGAAAGAACCACGATGACCACCAGCTTCACCACCCTGAAGGACAACAGCTTGCATTCCTGCTTGTTCTACACGCTTTGCTTCCTCTAATGTAGTAGCTGTACCAATAACATAAACATTGTTGTCCTTTAAACGATGAATGACATCTGCTGAAGGAATGCCAAACGTAAAGGAACAAATGGCTACATCTTCATCAAGAACAGCTTGTACTTGTTCTTCAAATACTTCCTTGGACGTGACACTTTGTACAGGTGAAAGTCCAAGCTCATCATAAAACGGTTGTAAAGCCATTCGAGCTTTTTGAAGTACATCGATATCAATACGTGGCTCTTCCTGTACAAATAAATTAACTGCAAACGGCTTTTTCGTTAGCTTTTTAACGTCCTGAATAAAGCTTTTCGTTTGCTCCCCATCTAAATAGCCCGCACCAATCGAGCCTAAAATACCTTCCTCTGTACAGGCAGCAACAAATTTTGGCGTAGTTACACCAGCCATTGGTGCCTGTATTATTGGATATGTTGTCTCAAAAGTTGTTTGTAACATAGCATTCACTCCTTATTATTATTGTAAACAACTCTTCCAAATATGACCATATACCAAATGATAGAAACAATTTTTATACTAGTAAAAAGGACTGCTATTTCTCTATCTATTGTCACAAAGTTAGATTGCTTTAATTTCATATGTATAAATAAAAACCTACCCTTTTGTTAGAAAAGAGTAGGCTGTATATTTTTATTCATTACGCACGAGAAACGTAAGAAGCTTCTTCTGTATTGATGATTAACTTGTCACCTTGGTTTACGAAGAATGGCACTTGTACAATAAGACCTGTTTCAAGAGTTGCTGGTTTCGTACCACCAGAAGCTGTATCACCTTTAATACCAGGCTCTGTTTCTGCTACTTCTAGCTCAACAGTGTTTGGTAATTCAACACCTAGCATTTCACTTTGGTATGATTGGATATGAACTTCCATGTTTTCTTTTAGGAATTTTAATTCATATTCAATTGCATCTGAAGCAAGCTCAGTTTGCTCATATGATTCTAAGTCCATGAAAACATGCTCGTCACCTTGTGCATAAAGGTATTGCATTTTACGGTTATCAATTTGTGCTTTTTCAACTTTCTCACCAGCACGGAAAGTTTTTTCGTTTACTGAACCATTACGTAGGTTACGTAATTTAGAGCGTACGAACGCAGCACCTTTACCTGGTTTAACGTGTTGGAAATCTAACACGCGATATAATTGGCCATCTACAATAATAGTTAGACCTGTACGGAAATCGTTTACTGAAATCATTTGTGTTCCTCCATAGTTTACAAAATAATAAGTTCTTTTGACGAATGAGTTAGTAGTTCATTACCTGTCTCTGTGATTAAAATATCGTCCTCGATACGTAAACCACCGATTCCTGGTAAATACACTCCTGGTTCAATCGTTACGGCCATACCTGGCTCTAGCACCGCTTCAGAACGCATCGATAAGCCAGGACCTTCATGTACTTCAAGACCAATCCCGTGTCCTAAAGAATGACCAAATGCCGCGCCATAGCCTTTTTCTGTTAAGTAGTTACGTGCAATCGCATCTGCTTGAATCCCTGTTAAGCCAGGGCCTACCTTTTCAAGTGCTAAAAGCTGGGAAGCAAGTACTGCGTTGTACATATCCACTAATTTTTCAGACGGCTCGCCAACTGCAACAGTACGTGTAATATCCGAGATATAGCCATTGTACAGCGCTCCATAATCTAATGTAACAAAGTCGCCTTTTTCAATCACTTTATTCGTTGCAACGCCATGTGGTAAAGCTGAGCGAAGACCCGACGCAACAATTATATCAAACGAGGACTGAGTTGCTCCTTGTTTACGCATGAAAAATTCTAATTCATTCGAAACCTCAAGCTCTGTTTTACCTGGCTTGATGAAGTTTAAGATATGTGTATATGCGTGATCAGCAATTTCACACGCAACCTTAATAATATTAATCTCTTGTTGCGTCTTAATCAAGCGAATTTTTTCAATTAGCCCAGAAATCGGTACTAAATCTGCTTGAATTTTATTTTTATACAGCTCATATGTGCCATAGCTAACAGTATCTTTCTCAAAGCCCAATAATTTGATACCCATGTTGTTTACTTGCGTTGCAATTTCTTCAATGATCGTCGCCTCATGCTTTACAATTCGGAAGCCCTGTACTTGCGCAGCTGCTTGCTCTGTATAACGAAAATCCGTGATAAACACAGCATCATTTTGAGACACAATCGCTACACCCGCTGTCCCTGTAAAACCAGTCATATAACGTCGGTTAAACTCATTCGTAATTAAAATGCCATCGATACTTTGCTCCTGAAGTGCCTTACGTAGCTTTTGTAATTTCAACATAATCAATTCTCCCTCTCGATAAATGTGCGTAGTGCCAGTTCATAGCCTTTCGTACCTAGTCCACTGATTTGACCAAGGCATGCCGGAGCGAGATAAGAATGATGACGGAAAGCCTCACGTTTATGGATATTTGAAATATGTACTTCTATAACCGGCACAGAAATTCCTGCAATTGCATCATGTAACGCGATGCTTGTATGGGTATATGCACCGGGATTAAAGATAATACCATCATATTTTTCGTCCTCTGCTTCATGCACCCAATCAACTAGTACCCCTTCATGATTAGATTGACGAAACTCGACAGTGGAACCTAAAGACGCCGCAAGATTCTGAACATTATTTTTCACATCTTCTAATGTCTCATAACCATAAATATGTGGCTCTCGTTTACCTAGCCGATTTAAGTTAGGTCCATTCAAACATAATAACTTCACGCATATTCGCCTCTTTCTATGTACTTGCCATTATTTTATCATACAAGACACATACAGCAACTAATTTCCTTTTTGTGCTGTGTGCTCTTTCTGATGAAAATTCGCAGTTTCAAGCAAGAAACGTAATAGACAAATAATGATGACTATGAAAGGGATCGATAGTTTTTTAAAGGAAGAAGATTGTAAAGGCAAATCAAGAACAATCCATTCTAATGTGATGGACAAAAAAAGGCCGAGCAAAAAAGAAGATAGCACAGCTGGGATAATATAGACATATCTCAATGTAATAAATAATAAAAATCCAATAAAAAATAAGACTAGGATGAGAAAGCTCCATTGAAATAGTTTTGAACTACCTTCAAATATATCCCACTTCTTATAAAAACCTATTGGATTCCATTTAATGAGTTGAAAGTATTGAAGTCCCTTTAAACACAATGCTAAAACAAGTGCACTGACGAGCGATGTAATACTAGCTACTTTCAAGCAAAATCCTCCTAACTTGTACCACGAGTTTATTTTCAAACGTTAATCATTTCCTAAACTGTACAATTAGTGTAACCATATAGAAATTTTACTATGCGTAACTCTAGAGGTTTTTCACTAAATTTAGTACAATGGTACAGTTGAAATATATAAAGAGAGTGGTGTTAGCCTTGAGCAATTCACCTGTATACGGGGGACAAGCACAATTAGAGGGTGTAATGTTCGGAGGAAAGGAACATACGATTACCGCTATTCGCCGTAACGATGATTCCATTGATTATTATCATTTTAAAAAAGTTCAAAACCCTGTTTTACAAAAACTTAAAAAAATTCCATTGGTACGGGGCGTTATAGCACTGATTGAATCAGCTGGTTTAGGCTCTCGCCATATGCAATTTTCAGGGGACCGTTACGACGTTACACCTGGCGAAGAAGAAGATCATAAAGAGGAAGGCTCGAGACTTCAAATGATTTTAGGAGTTGCAGTCGTAGGTATTCTTTCCTTTTTATTTGGTAAATTTGCCTTTACATTAATTCCTGTATTTATTGCAGATTTTTTCTCTAAATGGATAGAGGGCAAAACCGGTCAAATTTTACTGGAAAGCGGCATTAAGCTATTTTTACTACTTACCTATTTATATTTTATATCTTTAACTCCGCTAATTAAACGAGTATTCCAATATCATGGTGCAGAACATAAGGTTATAAATTGCTATGAAGCTGGTATGGACGTAACAGTGGAAAATGTACAAGCACAATCACGCTTACACTATCGTTGCGGTAGTAGTTTTATGCTGTTCACCGTGTTTGTAGGCATGTTTTTATATTTCTTTGTGCCAACTGATCCACTTTGGTTACGCATTTTGGACCGTATTCTATTAATTCCAGTTGTTCTTGGTATATCATTTGAGGTTCTTCAGGCTACAAATGCATGTCGTAATATTCCCGTGTTACGCTTCCTTGGCTATCCAGGCTTATGGCTACAATTACTGACAACACGTGAGCCTAAGGATGAGCAAGTAGAAGTAGCCATCGCATCCTTCAATATGCTGCTTCAAGTGGAACAACAACCAGAAATCGCAGCTACTTTAAATCATGATTAAAAATTAAGGGCAAGTCCAACTGATGAGTTTGGTTGGACTTGCCCTTTTTTATAGTTTTTACAATGACTGTACAGAAATTATTTGTTGCTTTGCTTTCTCGTACTCTGCTTCCAATGTTATGAGTATTTCACGAACCGATTCTCGCTTGATAACATTTGTGATACCATGACCTGCCGACCAAATATCTCGCCATGCTTTTACATTGACAAGATGTGTCAAATCAACATCCCCTCTTGGCTTCAATGTCGCTGGATCAATGCCTTCCTTCAATAAAGATGGAATTAACACATTCACATGGACACCGCTAAAGGCATCGGTATATAAAATATCAGAGGTATCACTGTCAATCACCATATTTTTGTACTCCTCAGGTGCATTTCCTTCATCACAAGCTAAAAAACGAGTACCCATATAGGCATAGTCTGCCCCCATTATTTGAGCAGCTAATACGTCTGCACCGCTAGAGATGGAACCTGATAAAATAATTGTCCCCGTAAAGAATTTCTTTACGGCAGATACAAAGCCAAATGGGTTCAGTTGCCCACCATGCCCACCAGCACCTGCACAAACAAGAATTAGTCCGTCTACACCCGTTGCAGCAGACTTTTCTGCATGCTTGACGTTCGCAACATCTGCATAGACCTTCCCTCCATAGCCGTGCACAATGTCCATAACTCTCTTTGGATTACCGAGTGACGTAATGACAATTGGTGGCTGGAATTGTTCAATTAACTGTATATCTTCTTCAAAACGTGTATTCGCTACAGGGTGACATATTAAGTTGACTGCCCATTGCTCAGTCGGTAGTGCCTTTTTTATTTCTTCAAGCCACTCAGCACATGTTGCAGCGGGTCTTGCGTTTAATAATGGAAATGAACCGATAGCCCCTGCCCTACTAGCTTCAATAACCATCTTAGGGTTAGAAACTAAAAACATCGGAGCTACTATAATTGGTAAACTAGACATACACTCTCCCCCTTTATACTTAAATATTTCGAGAAATTTCCTGAAAATCCTACTAAAAAAATTTAAATTTTCATTCTGTTTCCGCATCTTACGTTGCAATAACAGGGACCCATCTCCCCTCTCAAAGGTGGGAGACTTCCGTAGCTAGGGTTTGTCTAAATGAAGATAAAAAAAGTGCCTATCCGTCTTGTTAACGAGATAGATGGTTACTTTGAAATAAAGTTCGATCAAAAATACCCCACAACCAGTATTTTACGATAAATAAAAAGAATCCATTTTGAACAAAGATAGATCAAAATGGATTCTTATCCAGAAGAATTAATTATCAGTTTTATAAAAAAGTTTGATCATTTTCTACCTGCGTCCTTCACAATCGCGCCCTTTAATGGATATCATATTATTTTTATTATGTGGTTTTGTTGAAGAACATTGCTTAAGCGTAATTCAACATAAGCACCCGTTGGTGGCAAGATAATCTGTATAGGCAATTTTTAATGACGGTTATGGGTAGAGTAAATCCGTTAGACGTGATCTAATTCGAATACGTCAACGTGAAGGAATTAATTTAGCGAAATAGGAAAGAAAATACCGCAGAAGAGTTAAAAAGTATCTTAAGCATGCCGGGATTAACTATGTATTGAGCCGGATTAAATCAGGTTTTTGATGTGATTAGCGGAAGAGGGAAATCAAGAAGAGACTTGGATATTTTCACCAAGTTCTTTAATATTGCACAAAAACAGACACGAAGATATAATTATATTACATTTTCCATCTATCAAAAGCGCATAATAATCCTATTTTATAATTTAATTATATCGCACTGGTAAGCTCTTGTCAAATATTTTTTCTCAATAAAATGGTTAGGAGAGATGCAGAATGAATTCTTTAGTTCTTGGTTTTCAGGAAATGGATAAAACACAGCTTTTGCTCGTTGGTGGAAAAGGGTCAAATTTAGGGGAATTATCAAAAATTGAAGGAATACAAGTACCAGAAGGGTTTTGTGTTACAACAGTGGGTTATCAAAAAGCCATCGAACAAAACGAAACGTTTCAAGTATTGTTGGATCAACTATCAACGCTAAAAGTAAATGATCGAGATCAAATTGGTGAAATCAGCAGGAAGATTCGACAAATCATTATGGAAGTAGCAATTCCTTCCGATGTTGTAAATGCAGTTGCTCACACACTCTCTCAGCTAGGTGATGACCATGCTTATGCAGTGCGTTCTAGTGCGACAGCTGAAGATTTACCACATGCCTCTTTCGCTGGTCAACAAGACACCTATTTAAATATCATCGGCAAAGAATCCATCTTGCAGCATATTCGCAAATGTTGGGCTTCCCTATTTACGGATCGCGCGGTAATCTACCGTATGCAAAATGGATTTGACCACAGTCAAGTGTATTTATCCGTTATCATACAACGGATGGTTTTCTCACAGGCATCAGGGATTTTATTTACCGCTGATCCGATTACTTCTAACCGAAAGCTGCTATCAATCAATGCCAGTTTTGGACTCGGAGAAGCACTGGTCTCCGGCTTGGTCTCTGCCGATTGTTATAAAGTACAGGAAGATAAAATCGTCGATAAAATGATAGCGACCAAGAAATTAGCTATCTATGGCCAAAAAGGAGGAGGAACAGAGACACAACAGATCGATTCGAATCAGCAAAAGACACAAACACTTACCGATCAACAGATTTTACAACTAGCACGCATCGGAAGACAGGTCGAAGCTTATTTTGGTTGCCCACAAGATATCGAATGGTGTTTGGTTGATGATACATTTTATATTGTCCAGAGTCGCCCAATCACGACTCTTTTCCCCATCCCTAAAGCGAATGATCAAGAAAACCACGTCTATATATCTGTCGGTCATCAACAAATGATGACCGATCCCATGAAACCATTAGGACTGTCTTTTTTCCTGTTAACGACTTCTGCGCCCATGCGTAAAGCAGGCGGAAGGTTGTTTGTTGATGTCACGCATCAACTGGCTTCACCGGTCAGTAGAAACAATTTATTAAATGCTATGGGACAACACGATCCGCTCATGAAAGACGCACTCAAGAACATCATTGAGCGTGGAGATTTTATAAAATCGTTACCTAATGATATTAAAGCACCGAGTCCCAACAGAGGCAATTCAGATACGCTAGCACAAATCGAAAACAATCCATCAATCGTTTCTGAATTGATTAAGCGTAATCAAACATCCATAGAAGAGTTAAAACAAAACATCCAAACGAAATCAGGAATAGATTTATTTGATTTTATTCTAGAAGATATTCAGGAATTAAAGAAGTTTTTATCTGACCCACAAAGTTCAGCTGTATTTATGGCTGCTATAAATGCTTCAATATGGATCAATGAAAAAATGAACGAGTGGTTAGGTGAAAAAAACGTAGCGGACACGCTTTCTCAATCTGTACCAAACAATATTACTTCAGAAATGGGTCTAGCACTATTGGATGTCGCAGATGCAATCCGTCCTTATCCAGAAGTAATTGCATATTTACAACACACAAAAGATGATAACTTTTTGGATGAACTAGTTAAGTTTGATGGTGGACAGGAAGTTAGAGACGCTTTCTATGTTTTTCTCAACAAATACGGAATGCGATGTGCTGGAGAAATCGATATTACGAAAACTCGTTGGAGTGAAAAACCAATTACACTTGTCCCCATGATTCTTAACAATATCAAAAACTTACAGCCTAATGCCAGCACTCGAAAATTTGAGCAAGGGCGACAGGAAGCTTTGAAAAAAGAACAAGAGTTATTAGAGCAATTGAAGCAATTACCAGATGGTGAACAAAAAGCCAAAGAAACAAAACGAATGATCGACCTAATTCGGAATTTCATCGGCTATCGTGAATATCCAAAATACGGCATGATTAATCGCTACTTCGTTTATAAGCAGGCTTTACTGAAAGAAGCCGAACAACTCGTACAAGCCAACGTTATTCATGAAAAAGAAGATATATACTATCTCACTTTTGAAGAACTTCGCGAAATCGTACACACCAATAAACTAGATTACCAGATCATCAGCGAACGAAAAGACGAGTACAAATTATATAAAAAACTTACTCCCCCACGTGTTATCACGTCTGATGGTGAAATCATTGTAGGTGAATACAAACGAGAAAATCTCCCAGCCAAAGCTATTGTAGGGCCACCTGTTTCTTCCGGAGTTATAGAGGGACGGGCTCGTGTCATCTTAAACATGGAAGATGCTGATTTAGAAGATGGAGATATATTAGTCACACCCTTTACTGACCCTAGCTGGACACCATTGTTTGTATCCATAAAAGGTCTAGTCACCGAAGTTGGTGGACTGATGACTCATGGAGCAGTTATTGCGCGTGAATATGGCTTACCAGCAGTTGTTGGGGTGGAAAATGCCATCAAACTGATAAAAGATGGGCAACGAATTCGCGTACATGGAACAGCAGGGTATATTGAAATATTGTAATAACTAAATACGTCAAGTAAGAGCCTCTGTCTTAACGGACGGCAATCGGCTTTGTGCTTAGGCCTAAGCCCCCCTCAAAAGCGGGATACTTCCGTAGCTAGCATTTGTCTAAATGAAGATAAAAAAAGTGCCTATCCGTCTTTTTGACGAGATAGACACTTTTTCATTATTTTATAGGCCACATTTTAACTGTGCAGCACAGTTTGTACAAGTATTACAGCCACCGATTTCCTCTACAGTTCCTTTGCGGCATACAGGGCAAGTGTTCCCTACATCCGAACCGATAACTGTTGTCGATTCTAACGCTTGAATCGTATCTACTAATACAACCGGGCGCTTCGTTGGTACTTCTACTAATTCTTCCTCGAATGATAGTTGATCCATATCATTTTCTTCAGCTTTTAGTGTCAGTACTTGTGAATCACGGCTACCATCTACATAGACCGTACCACCTTTAGCGCCGCCTTTATATAAGCGCTCGTATACTTGTTCAACTTGTTGTACTGTATAACCTTTTGGTGCGTTTACAGTTTTTGAAATAGATGAATCAATCCATTTTTGGATGATACATTGTACATCAGCATGCGCCTCTGGTTTTAACTCCATCGCCGTAACGAACCATTCAGGAAGGTCATTCTCATTTGCTTCTGGATGACGTTCTAAATATTCTTGTACGATTTCTGCTTTTACCTCGATGAATTTACCTAGACGACCTGAGCGGTAATATGTGAACGAGAAGTATGGCTCAAGACCAGTTGCCACGCCAACCATCGTACCAGTAGAACCAGTTGGAGCTACTGTCAGTAAATGCGAGTTGCGAATACCTGTTGCTAAAATTTGCTCTTTAATGTGTGCAGGTATTTTTTGCATAAAGCCTGTTTCAGTAAATGCTTTACGTAAACGCGCTGTCTCTTCCTCAGTTGCTCCTACAAGGAATGGGAAGCTACCGCGTTCTTTTGCAAGCTCTGTTGACGCCTCATACGCAGTTTCAGCAATCGTTTTAAAGATTTCATCGACTAGCTCATTACCAGCTTCTGAGCCATATTCTTTCTCACAATAAATTAGTAAGTCCGCTAAGCCCATTACGCCCAAGCCAACACGACGCTCACCAAGAGCTTGTACACGGTTTTCTTCTAAGAAGTATGGTGTTGCATCAATTACATTATCCTGCATACGAACACCAACACGAACTGTTTCACGTAGTGCTTCGAAATCAATTGTTTGATCTTCTTTATTTGCAAACTGTGCTAAGTTCACAGCTGCTAAGTTACACACAGAATATGGTGCAAGTGGTTGTTCCAATTATTGTTATCCTAAAGGCTTTTTATCCTCTAGTTCTTACAGTTCAATTCCTGTAAGTTCAGCATACATTTTCATTACACACTTTTTTCATAAACCTAAGTAGTTCTTTTCTTCCTCTATCTTCCCCAAAAATTGATTTTGAAATCACTCTAAAATCTTTAACCCCAAATTCTTGATAAATTCTTTCGATTAATGGTTGAAGAGTTGATTTTATTTGATTATAAGGGGTTGCAATTATAATTTCTTTATTGTTGATCGCCCATTGAATTACTGTCTGTTTAATTTCTCGATGAATTTTCGCTCGCTTATCAACATAAGTTTGTGTGGCAACTTGAATATTTGAATATCCAGCGCATGATTGAGTACAAAACAATTTTGTTGAAGAAACAATCACTTCAAAGTTGCTTCCACAACTCTTACAGATTCTTTGTTCCCTAGGTTTCTTTTGCTTACCCTTTTGAGCCAGGCCAGATTTTCTTAAACCTTCAATCATTCTTGCCTTTGCTGGACTATTAGATTCCCACAATCGCTTTGTATGCTGTCCAATTATTTTTTTAGTTTGCTCATTATGTTGTTGATTGAAATGGCCATTATACTTACCATAACTAGCTTTGTTTATTGTCGTATTTTTTGATTCTATCCATTCTGTTATCGTGGATGTTAACGAAAATGGTACAAGCTTATACATTTCGAGCAATTCTTCATAAGAAATTAATTCGCAATCAATATCATAAGTTGTTTCAATAACCTTTAAAGCTTCAAGAGCTTTTTCTTTCGCTGTAATATCGCGAGACTTAATTTCAACAATCTTTATAATATCACCGTTATCATTATAGAAGAAAAAATCAGGTTTATAAAATTTAAATCCTATATTAAATACTTTGTCTTCATAGCCCCAAGAAATGGAATGATAATCTAGAAATTTGGCGTATGCATACTCATATGAACTTCTTAAATAATATGATTTATAAAAACCTGCATAACCTCTGTTCATTTGATCACAGCCTTTCTTTAATTAGGCTAGTATTTATTACATTGTGTAATGTTGCGGTCTCGTGCCCGGATTATAGTCTACTAAGTAGGATCACCGGGTATGCGTTGCCCCTGACTTAAGTTTTACCTTTAGCCTTCGGTTCGGATTAGCATCTCAGCCTTCCCGCTTTATCCCGCAATTTTTAACGTGAGGCGAAGTCCACCACACGGATTTGTCGCAACAACGCTTTGACCATAAGCTTTTGCATTTGTCATGTCATTGGCGTTGTCGATGAAGAAAATACCTGGCTCTGCAGAGTATGTTGCACAAACGTTGATTAAATTCCATAATTCTTTCGCTTTAATCGTACGGTATGTGCGTACTTTATAGCCCATTTTCTCCCATTCGCGCACATCTCCAACTTTATGCCACTCACTGTTGTAAATAGCCATCTCTTCTTTTGTATATTCTTCAACAGCTGGGAAACGAAGTTCAAAGTCAGCGTCATTTTCTACTGCTTTCATAAATTCTTTTGTTAATGTTACAGAAATATTTGCACCAGTTAAAAACTCTTGATTGTGAACAGTATAAGTACCACCATCACGAAGTTTGTTTTCCGCTTCACGAATAATAGCCGTATCAAATCCGCCTAAGCCTTCGATACCTTTATAGTTAACAATCCCTTGATACATAGCTTCCTCTTGAGTTGAAAGAGGTTTAAAGTTTAATTTTTCTTTTGCTAGACGAATAATTGTTTTATCCGTTGTATTTTCGATTAGGTATCGTAGAATTCGTGGATTTTGCATTTTTGAAATAATAAATTCCACGATATCAGGATGCCAATCTGCCAGCATAATCATTTGGGCCGATTTCTTACGCGGGTTCGCTACACCCACTCTCTATGTCACCATAGAAGTTGAGACCATATCTTACATCTATTAGATGTCCTCGCACTTCGGAGTGGCTTCACTCCTACTCTACTCACTTCCGCTAACTTAGCGTGCTTTCGATGGTCGTTGAACCTTCCTCTCTGAAAGAGGCTTGGCTGCTGATTGTCTTTATCCCACTGCTATTTTTAAGCATTCACGCTTACCGTTTCCAGTTACGTTGTAGCTAGCAGTGCATTTATAATGCGTTTTTTAACATTTGTAAAGTTATGCTCATTTTTCAAATGAGACGTAAACCTTCCTTGTTTATTATGATCTATTGTAAAACCACATATTAAACAAGTTTGTGGCTGTTTCGCATCATAAACATCCATATTTCCCACCTCGATTAAAGTGACAATATTTCCGTTAAAGAGTTCCCAGCAATTCACGAGGTTTGTTTACGCAGAAGCACCTAGATTATGCTTACCTCTGCGGCTACCACCTTGTTCGACAAGATGAGTCAGCTTCGCAATATCATCTAACCATGACACGGAACCAGATGATTTACCATTTACACCACGTGCTAAAGTGTTACGTGGACGCAATGTCGAACCATTTGTCCCTACACCACCACCGCGGCTCATAATTTCCATTACTTGCTTACGGTGATCACTAATTCCTTCACGTGAATCTGCTACAAATGGCATTACATAACAGTTGAAGAAAGTTACATCTGTTTCAGATCCTGCTCCGTAAATAACTCGTCCAGCTGGAATGAATTTTAATGATACTAACTGCTCATAAAACTTTTCAAACCATTCTTGGCGTTTCTCTAGTGTTTTTTCAACAGCAGCAAGTCCTGTTGCATTTCGTTTTGCGATTTGTTCATAAAATATTTCAAGAGGCTTTTCTAGCACGTCAATTGAACGCGTTATCACACCCGTTTCTTGCTCTTTCGGATCATCTAAAGCACTACGGTAATCTTCCTGAATCAAAATTTCTGCTGTTTTCGTAGACATATCAAGCTTTTGGATTGTCCCTAAACCACGTGCAGGGAATTTTGGATCTGACTTCACTGTTAATACGACGAAATCACCAGCTTTTAACGTTTTCTTCTCCGTATCCTTAAACGAGTAGCGATCGATCATCACAAGTCTTGATACACCTTTATGCGTAATGTGCATATCAGGTGTTACAGGATGAACCTGTGGAAATTGTTCAATATCTTTGTTTAACTGTTCAAATTTGTTTACTTCGGGTTGATGATTTGTAAGTACCATCGTTTTGCCTCCCTTGTTTTCTGCATTACAATAATAAATACACAATATCATGTGTCGTTAAACACTACATATTGTGTATGTTTCTTTAAAAAAGATACTATATATAGTTTTTTAATTCAACACTTGCAATTTCGAATAGAATCCGAACCACTTGTTATTACAAGGGTTGAACGATAAAAAAATATTTTTCTTATACCATTTTTTATTTTTTGAAGTTCCAATCATCACATGCATATTTTTTTTCTTCTAGTGCATGTACATATTCTAATTGCTCCTCAGAAAGTGTAAATGGTTTTAAATCAATTTGCAACGATTTTGCAAAACCATCTCTAAAAGCTGTCACACATTGTTCAATAGTCACTGGTTCTTTAACAAGGTTATTGATAGCAACCGCTTTCTCAGGCATCTTTCTACGCATACGGTCCTTCGCTTCTTCACTTGAAAAGTTGAAAACAGACAATAATTTCTCCTGATCTAAATCCAGTAAAATAGCTCCGTGCTGTAAAATAACACCTTTTTGACGAGTTTGTGCACTACCCGCTACTTTTTTACCTTCTACAACAAGCTCATACCAGCTTGGCGCATCAAAGCAAACTGCGCTTTTTGGTTTCTTTAAGTCTGCTCTTTGTTCTTCTGTATCAGGTACACTAAAATAAGCATCCATACCTAGATTATGAAAACCTTGCAATATACCTTCACTTAACACTCTATATGCCTCTGTCACTGATTCAGGCATATCTGGATAGCTTTCTGAAACAATGACACTATATGTCAATTCATGTTCATGTAAAACAGCTCTACCACCTGTTGGACGACGAACAAAGCCTAGTCCTTGTTCTCGTACCGCTTCTAGATTGATATCTCTTTTCGCCTGCTGAAAATAGCCAATCGAAAGTGTCGCTGGCTCCCATTCATAAAAACGAATGACTGGTGGAATTAAACCTTCACTATGCCAATCAAGTAATGCTTCATCTAATGCCATATTAAAAGAAGGGCTACATTTCCCTGAATTTAGAAAATACCAAGTTGTCATATTTTCATCTCCTACAAATATTTAATTAAACTTTAGCGAAAGTGTACAAAAATAAGTCTCATCACCATAACGTGGGGTTGATTTCCGTTCCGGCTGGGCGCTTTCGCACAGAAAACATCCGCTTCGCTGCAGGGTCTCGGGCCAACACGATGTTGGTCACGAAGGCGTTATCACAGGATGTGATGCTTTTAGCCTTCGTTCCTCTATCGCTGATCCCCAAGGGGTCGCCCTGCCTTCACTCCAATCAACCTATATATGGCATACGTTTCAACAAATGTATCCTACTCTAGGTGATGAGCAAAAAACAATACTTCTCAAAATTTTGACACTGTGCGTTAAGTTCTATTCTTTAATAAAGTATCCACCACCCTATTCCAAGAAAATAGTGGAAAGATACTGTGACAGTTCACTAATAAAATCCATATAAATCGAGATAGATTAATTCTAGCCACAATCTAATTTATTTTATCAAACTCATTGGACTATCGCTAGCGCATCTTTTATAATAATAAAGAAGATAGAAAGGGGTAAGAAATTTTGTTGAACATACTTATCACAATCGGTGTTATTTTAGTAGTTGTAATTGCTTATATCGGCATTAATGCTCTACGACTAAAAAAAGCCGTAACAAACCTAACACAAGAACAATTTATTGAAGGCTATCGTAAAGCACAGCTTATCGACGTACGTGAACAAAAAGAATTTGATGCTGGTCACATCCTTGGTGCACGCAATGTTCCTTCAACTACTCTACGTCAACGTCACAAAGAAATTCGCCCAGATTTACCAGTATATTTATACTGTCAAAATACAGGCCGTAGCTCACGTGCTGCTCTATTTCTTAAAAAACGTGGCTACAACCAAATTTACCAACTTCAAGGCGGCTTCCGTACTTGGACAGGTAAAATAAAGTCCAAAAAATAAAATTAAAAAATCGATAAGACATTAGTGACTAATATAAATAAATCTACTCACGGAAACAAAGTAAATTTGTTCATATTTACCTATATCACTTTGTTTTAACTTCTTTCAGCAATTATTTTATGTAGCGAAAGCGAAGCGTCAGCTACAAATGTCTTTTGTAGCGAAAGCGAAGCGTCAGCTACAGAAGTCTCCCACCTCTATAGATGGTGAGATGAATGCAGGTATAAGTTACTTTTCAGCGGGTGTCCAAACATCCGCTGAAAGAAGTTAAAGCCTCCGGCGGATGTCACGGAAATCGGAAAGGAGTGCTTTGTGCAAGCACAAAGCCGATTCCGGACGCAATTATGCCGAGGCATAATTGATACAAAAAGAAACCATCTCACTATGAGATGGTTTCTTTTTTGCAAAAAATTCTGAGTTTCTACTATATTATATATATTGTTTAACGTCTGACAAGTTAGTTGGAGTAAGGTAAAGCAACGAGAGGTAATATGTCCTCATATTCACATTCCTTTGCCAAAATGCTAGCCGCTTCCCATGCTAGTTCCAATAGTTTACCTCTTTTAACACCCTATACCATAAATTAAATATTATCCTTAAATTAACATATGTCTAAAAATACTATTTTTCGTAAAGTATTTACCTAGACGAGCTCCAATCTTCTTTTTTTCTGAAAATGACTGAAATTTATCCTTGAATAATTAAGTAGGCACTGATAGGATTTATAATATCTTAAAACAATGTCATACAGACATACAATACAAGCTATGAATGCTATGGATAACACTATAGCAGGAGCAGTTCTGGAGAGAGCGCATTTTGCGTCGCCGAAGGGTTCACTATCTCAGGCAAAAGGACAGAGGAGTAATATCAACTTTCATCATGAAAGCTATACCACACGAATGTTTTCTTTTTTACATACAACATCCGCAATCGGTATTTGTTATTCTGTCGTTTACGAGACTAGTGTCACTACTAGTCTCTTTTTTATTTTCCAGTCATAGTTTTTACGAATCTTTGAGGGGGATCAACGTGGAACAACAACAACAACAATTAAAACGTGATTTAAAAAATCGCCATGTGCAGCTCATTGCGATTGGCGGAACAATAGGTACTGGCTTATTTTTAGGATCAGGTAAAGCCATTGCTTTAGCGGGACCTTCCATCATCTTTGCCTATCTAATTGTCGGAACCGCCTTATTTTTTGTTATGCGGGCATTAGGCGAACTATTATTATCGAATGCTGGCTATACATCATTTACTGATTTTGCATCCGAATACATAGGCCCTTGGGCAGGTTACATTACTGGTTGGACATACTGGTTCTGCTGGATTATGACCGCTATGGCAGATATTATTGCTGTCGGCGTTTATACACATTATTGGTTTGATATACCTCAATGGGTGCCTGCAATTGGCTGTTTAGTACTGTTATTAATTTTGAATTTATTGACTGTAAAACTATTTGGCGAACTAGAATTTTGGTTTGCCCTTATAAAAGTAATCACCATTGTTGCGCTGATTATTATTGGACTAATCATGCTATTTACAGGCTTTCAAACAAGCTCTGGCACAGTTTCTGTTGAAAATCTTGTGGCACATGGCGGGTTATTCCCGAACGGCCTAAACGGTTTCCTAATGGCATTCCAAATGGTTGTTTTCGCCTTTGTAGGTGTCGAATTAGTAGGAGTTTCTGCTGCAGAAACGGCCAATCCCAGGAAAAATATTCCTTCTGCCATTAACAAAATTCCATTACGTATTTTATTATTCTACGTAGGAGCGTTATTTGTTATTTTATGTATTAATCCTTGGTCTGAAATGTCTGCCTCAAGTAGTCCATTTGTACAAGTATTTACACTAGCTGGAATTCCAATTGCTGCAGGCATTATTAATTTTGTCGTTTTAACATCTGCTGCTTCGGCCGGGAATAGTGGTTTATTTTCTACAAGCCGCATGCTGTTTAATCTTGGAAACAACAAGCAAGCTTCGCCAACGTTTGCAAAGCTCAATAAAAACAGTGTGCCAAGCAACGCACTCATTGTTTCTGCAGTTGTTGTATCCGCCGGCGCATTACTAAGTAAATTAATGCCTGAAAACGCCTTTAGTGTTGTTACAACGATTAGTGCTATTTGCTTTATTTGGGTGTGGAGTATTATATTAATCTCTCATATCATTTATAAACGTAAAAATCGTGCACTTCATGAAGCATCGATTTTCAAGGCACCTTTTACTCCGTTCGTGAACTATTTAGTACTTGCCTTCTTTGCATTTCTATTAGTAGTGATGTTCATTTCAGAGGCAACACGTACCGCATTACTGTTAACACCAATTTGGTTTATTTTGCTACTGATTATTTATAAGATGAAAAGAAAGAAAGCAATACGCTAAAATGTATTGTCCTGGATAGTGATACTTTTAAGAAAGTGATCCTATTTAGGGCTTTTTCATTTGAAACAAAATCACAAAAAAGATGACTCCATATACTGAAGTCATCTTTCATTGTTTGATTAAAAAATATTCATATTCCACTCGGTAGCGATATGCTTTAGTAAATTCACTCCGGCTACACTGTTCCCAATGTCATCAATAGCTGGTCCATAAATACCAATGCCGCAGCCAGCAGGAAAAGGTGAATCTAAGCCTGCGTGACTTGGCACAGCCGCCAAAATTGCTCCAGAGACACCACTTTTAGCGGGTAACCCGATAAATGCAGCAAATTTACCAGAAGCATTATACATACCGCAAGTAACCATCAATGCCTTCGCTAATTTCGCTACTTGCTTTGGAAAAATTTGCGTTTTCAATAAAGGATGATAGCCATCATTGGCGATTACTAAACCAATCATCGCTAAATCCGAAACATTTACTTCTATAGCACATTGTTTCAAATAAACCTCCAATGCCTCTTCTACAGGGCAGTCTAAAAAGCCAGAATCCATTAAATAATAGGCTAATGAACGGTTTCGGTTTGCAGTTTGCCACTCAGATTGATAAACCTCTTCATTAACCTTTAATTCCTTTCCAACCATTTGTTCTAAAAATTGAAGGATTTTTGAAACCTTCTCTTGCGGAGAATTTCCGTCAAGCATAGAGGATACTGTAATTGCTCCTGCATTAATCATTGGATTAAAAGGTTTTCCAGGCTGATGGCTTTCTAGACGAATAATTGAATTGAAAGTGTCACCTGTAGGTTCAACATCTACTCGTTCTAAAACATAAGGTAATCCCCGTTCCATACACGCTAAAATAAATGTAACAACTTTTGAAACACTTTGCAGAGTAAATAGTACAGTTGTCTCTCCGGCTTTCATTTCATCATTATTAGTACCGATAATTGAAATCGCTAATTGATTTGGATCTTTTTCCGCTAAAGCGGGAATATAGCTTGCACATTGTCCCTCTTTAGCATAAGGACGAAACTGTTTCACCCATTCTGCCACAAGGTGATTATTATGATTGATATGATCTGTCGGCATTTTGTGGTCTCCTTTCAAAAAACGGCATCTAACACCATAGCTACCCATTAAGTACACTTTACTAAGAAAAAGACTTAATAGTATGTAAAAACAGAGCCTTCATAGTTTACCCTATGAAGACTCTATTTGGAATAACTTTATCAATTATGCCTCGGCATAATTACGTCCGGAATCGGCTTTGTGCTTGGGCCTGCATGATACAGGTCAGTTAGCCGTTATCGCATGGATGCGATGATTCTAGGCTAACATCCTTTATTAACTCCTTTCCGATTTCCGTGACATCCGCCGGAGGCTTTGGGCCAACATGATGTTGGTCACTCAGTCGTTGCCACAGGACGTGGCGTTCTTAGACTGAGTTCCTCTATTTCAGCGGATGTTTGTACACCCGCTGAAATGTAACTTAAACCCGCATTCATCTCACCACCTATAGAGGTGGGAGACCTCTGCTGAAAGAAGTTAAAGTTTTGGAGGCATAGTATCTTCTGGAATTAGTGAAGCATAAGTCTCCCCTTCCAGACGTTCCTTCCATTCTTTTTTAGCTTCTTCAATAAGTGTTGGATTATCAATTAAATCAACAGCAGTGCAAGCCATAATTTTTGCTGCCTGAAGCATTCCTTTATGAGCTATTGGCATAACACCCTGTGATACAACTTGCCAAGTATGAAGTGGTGTACCAAGTGCCATACATACCGTTGTACACTGAACAGTTGGGACATTCCAGCTTACATCCCCAACGTCCGTTGATCCACCCAATATAAATTCAGGTAGAACACTTGGGATATGGTTAGCAATAACTTTCCCTTGTAACTGCGCGACATCTTCTTTTTTTAGTCCAACTAACGATGATGCCTGAATTTCAGGAGTAAAGGTATTAAAAATAGCTTGGGCATGCTGCTCATCTTCTATTGTATAAGTTGGCATTCCTAAATCAAGTATTTGTTTTTGCATCGCATCATACAGTGTTTTATTTGGAATAAGATTTGACGCAGCTCCCTCAAAGGCGATTTCTAACGATGTTTCAGTCATTAACGTTGCGCCTTTAGCAATATTTTTAACACGTTGATAAATCTCTTGTACTTGATGTTTTTTAGGCGCTCTAACTAAGTATGTCACCTCTGCATATGGTTGAACAACATTTGGAGACGTTCCTCCTGTGTTTGTAACCGCATAATGCACGCGCGCTTCTGGAATGATATGCTCACGTAAATAGTTTACCCCAACATTCATGAGTTCAACTGCATCTAATGCACTTCGTCCTAGATGTGGTGCAGCTGCTGCATGTGCACTTTTCCCTGTAAACTTAAAAGTAGCTGCATAGTTTGCTAGAGAGCTGCAAGTCATAACAGATGTAAAAGTACCAGGATGCCAAGATATTGCAATATCGACATCATCGAAAATACCAGCCGTCGCCATATAAGCTTTACCAGAACCATTTTCCTCTGCAGGACAACCGTAGAAACGAATTGTAGCCGATTGATTATTTTGCTCTAAGTAATCTTTCACCGCAACGGCCGCAGCAAACGCTCCTGTACCTAATAAGTTATGCCCACAACCATGACCACTTCCTCCGTCCTCTAATGGTTCGCAATGAGTAGCTCCGCCTTTTTGACTCAATCCAGGAAGCGCATCATATTCACCGAGAAAAGCAATAACAGGCTTTCCAGAACCATACGTTCCTAAAAGTGCTGTATCAAGCCCTGCAATTCCAAGCTCTGTTGCAAAGCCCTCTTGTTCTAGAGCTGCCTTCATATATTGAACAGATTTCTTTTCTTGAAAGTGAAGTTCAGGTACTGCCCAAATGGCATCACTTAATTGAATGCTAGCATCTTTTTTTGACTCGACTAATGAAGAAATTTTTTCATGTAAACTCATATTTTTTACCTCCTAAGAAATATGTTCCTATTACGAATTTAAAAGACTCCCTTTTTGATCATTTAACGTTAAGAGTGCAATAATACAAATAACCGCAAATCCAATTAACATCCAAAAGGCTGCATCAAAGGAACCGTTAAAAGCATCTACCATGAAACCGATTGCCATCGGCGTTACAAATCCTGCTAATTGCCCACCTGTATTAGCAACCCCCATTGCTGAACCTGTAATAGAAGAAGGTAATTTCTTTAACACAATGGCAGGTAGTAATGTAACAACAAATGCAATAAATAAAGTAACTACAGTTTGATAACCAATAAACATCGTCACAGACTTAGCTGTAAACATGAAGTACAATAAAATACCAATAACTCCACATGAAATCGAACCTAAGATCTTGTCCATTCCTCGTGGCAACTTATCAATGATATAACCACTACCATAAATACCAATAATAGTAGCGATAGCTGGAATTGTTTGTGCCCAACCAATCGACATTAAATCAAGTCCACGATTTTTTTGAAGATATGTTGGAATCCATGACACTAATCCCCAGTTCACTGCATATATGCAGAAATACGCAATAATTAAATTCCACATAAGTGGTGTCTTAAGTAGTTCCTTAAAGTTAACTTTAGTAGAAGCTTTTTCTTTACTATTACTATTTTCCACCGCTTCATCTTGTGGAAGTTTGATATATTTCCAATATAAAAATGCAATAATGACACCGATAGCACCAATTACTACAAACATCGTGCGCCAACCAATTGTTCCTAACAAATAAGCTGCGAGTAAAGGTACGATTAATGAAACGATACCTCCAGAGGAAAGCATGATTGACATTGCTCGTCCTCTTTCTTCCCTCGGGAAAATCGTCGCAATAATTTTAGAGCTAGATGGTTGGAACCCACCTTCCCCAATACCAAATAAAAATCGAATGACAATCATTGCAACTAAAGACCAAGCCAGAGCTGTTAAACCCGTGAATATCGACCACATAATTACTGAAAAAAGTAGGATTTTTTTAGCACCAAATTTATCAGCAAGCCATCCGCCAGGTATTTGCATAATCGCATACCCTAAAAAGAAAGCACTTAAAATAATCCCAGTAGAAGAAGCATCTAAATTTAAATCACCAGTAATCGATACTACTGCATAGTTCATGATGTAACGATCTAGATTTCCTAATGACCATCCTAAAAATAAGAGTGCAAGGATTAAATTTTTGGATTTTTTTGTTACTTCATTCATTGTCATAAAAACCCCTCCTATGTTTAAACTACATCGCTGCAATTGATAGTAATAAGACAAAAAGTTTAATCATCGCCAGAAAATTACGATAATTAAAACTCTTATTCTTTCCTTTTCGATATCTTTTGCAACCTCAATATATTTATTTTCCCATCTCTCCCTATCTATAAAAATATGCCCCTTATATAACGACATTTTCGTTATATATTCGTATAATAATCGACTTGTTATGAAATGACAATATTTTTTTGAATATTTCTAATAGATAATCGCACAAAACTGATGTCTAAAATAAACCAAAAAACTAGGAAACTGTTGATTTATCTGCATTTTTAAATATTCACCAAAAACTAAAATTCACTAAAAATTTTCCGTCTTCTTTGACTTATACAACTATCCACCAAACAAAAAATGCCCCGAAAACCATTAATTGGTTCGGGACATTTTATATTTTTGGAAATTGACCTACATCAAAAGCTGATATATTTTTATTGGTCTACCACGTGTATGCTGTAATTCTTCTCCACAAATTTCCGCTAAGCCTACACTACATAAATCAGCCATGATGCGCTGCGCATTTCGTTCACTCATTTGAAGCTGTGTGGCTAAATCCTTTGTCGTAAAATGCTTCCAGCTCATTTTTTGAACTAGCGCGTGTATTCTTGTATAGGTTTTAATGCTGACACTGCCTTTTTTTAATTTTTCAAGGATAGTAGGATCTTCAGCTCTATAGGAATATGTTAGCTCCTCGGTATTACCGACAGATTCAATAATTGTGCCATCATCTTGAATCATAACAATATCAATCGATTCATTGTCTTTCGTTTGTCGTAAAGCTCTATGCGCATTTAATTCGGCATTAAATACCGTTTGCGCAAAACCTATTCCTGCTGTGACCTTTGCCTCCATTTCAATAGACAGCTGATACATTTTTTCCTTGATGAATTGAATCTGTCCCTCGATTGCTCCCCTCGTACTAAAAATTGTATATCTCCCATTCCCTTCCTCGATTAAGGAGCCATCAATCTGTTCACATAATTGCAGTAAGTTTTCCTTCATGCGTAATTCTAGATATTGAATACGATATCCTTGCTTCATTCTTTCCTTCAATGAATCGAAATCTTTTATTTCAAGCATGACAGCACCAATTTGCGTTTCTTTATAATACGACGTTTTAATTTTTTCGGTAAATAGCTGAACCGTATGATAAATTTCTGTTTTAGTTGGCGATACCCAATAGGAGGGAACCCCCATCTTTTTCAGGTCTTCATCAACTGACGGGTAACATGTTATCGCAAAATCGATTTTCCCTTTCAGCCACAGGTCATAATGGAAATCAAATAATTCTTTCGGATCAATAGCCACATCAAATTCCTTCAAATACAATTTCCTTACATTTTTCTCTATCTCCGCCAACCCTTCTGATGCCATTTGTGCAGGTGATGGGATAATATCAATACTGACACTCTCAATAAATTTTTTCATTTTATAGGATTGCTCTAAAAAGCCTTTATAGATAGCCGCTTCAGAAAAGATTATATGTGCCAGCTTATCTTGTGAGACGCTTGTCTGACTAGCAATTTTATAAGGTATGTATCCCGAAAACAGCCAAAAATCAACATCTTTATTATGGGTTTCCACAAGATGTTTTGCTTCTGTAGCAATCGAATAAATATATGGAATAAATTCCATGTCCTGTTCAATTTCATGTGCTAACTCGATAATTTTTTCTACAGATTTTATTGGGCCAACAACACCTATTTTATACATCTTTAGTTCCTACCTTCTATGTCAAACTACTCTTCTTATGATAAAAAATTCTCAATTATTATACAGATCAACTGTAAATAGTATATCTAAGTATTGATATTCTACACAAATGAAAAAGATAAATTTAACCAATAGACTTTTTTCTACTGAAAACCAATTATATCAATGAAATTAAGGATGTCATATTAGGAGACGCTTCGCTACAATCAACTTATCCACATGACATACTTTTTAACATAATGTCATCCAACTTTTGAATTTCATCGGAACACTTTTACGTTTTATCACCCAACTTTTGCATTTTATCTATAAACTTTCACGTTTTATCACCCAATTTTTTATTTTTATCGTCATCTTCATTCCAGGCGCACACACTAAAACCCCGAATAAATTTCTTTATTCGGGGTTTTGGTTTAAACTATTTTTTATAAATCGTTTGCATACATTTTCTTATATAAAATTTCTAATTTTTTCGAGAGCTTACCATATGCAGTTTGCCAAGCTTTACGAGCTGCTGCATTATCGTCTGTCGAAGGTACATACAGAGCATGAACCTCTGCTACCTTTTTCAAATCACTCTCAGCCGTAGTTAGCTTAGAATAATTTTTCACGACGCTCTTTTCAGAAGCACTAAGACCATCATATGCTGTACGAATTTCTTTTACTTTCGTCTCCAAGTCATCAATATATTCACCATTTACAAGCAGTGAATTAATTGATTCAACTAATTTCAAAGCAATTTCATTAGACTGTTGTTGATCTTGATCTTTATCAATAATGGATTGTCGTATTTCTGGACTAACTAAACTCATTTGTTTTGATGTAAGTTTTGCAAAAGCTTTGATGACAGTCGTTGGGCTACTAATAAATGATTTTTCATACGTCTTCATAAATGATTCTACTTTTTTTACATCAGAAACTGCTGTTGTTAAGATGGAAGCGTTCGTAATACGTTTTTTATCACTAGAGCTCAGCTTATTATATTGAGTTGAAAGCTCATTAATTTTTTCTATTGAAACTGTATACGTATCATTTGAGACAATTTTTGCAATTTCATTATTTAATTTTGTGATATCTGGTGCATTACCGTCTACTAGACGATTATTGAGCAAATCTTCATATTGCTGTTTTGCTAAATACTGTTGATTTGCAGGTAGCTTAGCATAAGCAGTTTGTACTGTTTGAATTTTTTTCGCTTGTTTCGTAACATCCGTTTCTTCTCGTGCGGTTTGCACTTTTTTATGGAATGACTTAACACCAGAAAGATCTTTACTAGCCGCTGTTAATAAATAATAGTTTGTTACGTACTTTCGTCCAGCGGAAGATATGTTTTTATATTTTGTTGTTGCTGCATTAACAGCACTTTCGAATTGTGCAAATGTATACTTCGTTACATCAGCAAGCTTATCAACATCAGCCTTTAAAGCCAATGCAGCTGCTTTATCAGCAGGTTCCTTACCATTTAAATCAACTGTAACATTCGGTGTATTTAATAAAAAATCGTTTGCATTATAAACAAGAGATTGTTGTAGACTAGTTAATTTATTATAAGCTTTCAATATATTAGTATAGTTAGTTTTCAACTTACTTTCAGCTACCCCTGGCGTTTCTGAAAGCTTTTGATAGGCGTCCATGTCCTTAATAATTTTTTCAGCTGCTTTAAAATCCTTTTGTAAAGTTACCATGCTTTCATATCCGACAATTTTAGCCGCTGAATTTTTCGTTAAGCCCTTATATTCATTAATAATACGGTTTACATTATTAACATGACTTTGCCAAGTAGTTACTGACGGATCTATTGGGTAACTATCATCCACATCGCCTACATAATTTTCAATCTCGATATTTAATCTGTCAATTTGACTGTTTTCTGCTTCTTCTGCTTGAAGTAATGTATTCAAATATTTTGCTGGTACAAGTTGAAGTTGTTTATAAGTTAACTTTTCATAAGACGTACGTATTGATTTTGCTGTAGTCACCTGTTTGCTAGGTGAATCATTTTGTGACAGCTTATCGAAAAGTTTAATAAATTGTTCAGCTTTTTTAATATCGGACTTAGCATCACTTAAAATTGTTTGATTTTGAACAGTTGCTCGGTAATTTTGAGATAATTTTGCTATATCCTTTTCAATTGTTTCAACTGCTGTTTGTAACGATTCTATGCTAGTAGGTACATACGTAACAAAAGAATTTTTATGTGCTAATAATTCTACAATTGCCTGATTTAGTCTTCTAACTTCTTTAAATTCTTCGATATCTGTAGGATTTTTCAAAATGTTTTTAATGCTATTGTATAAGGCATCATTTAGATCTAAGCTACGTTGTAATAAATCAAACTTATCATAGGCCTCTTCAATTTCTTTTAAATATTTTGACAGATCTTTTTCATTAACTTCATTAACCTTATCTACTTTCTCATTTAACTTGCTTATTAATTCTACATCCGCAACTGCTCTCTTTAATACATCATAATTTGTCACATTGGCCTTCGCCGCAGTTGATAGTGCCTGATATTTACTTTCTAATGCAGTTACTTCTGCCTTAAAAGATTCTAGACTTGTCATATTATATTTGTTGTCATTTATTAGTAAAGTTTTAATTTCATCAATCATTGAATCAGAAGGTTCATTAGATACTGATATCACATCAGAAACATCAGATTCTACGAAAGAAGATCCTACCTTTGCCTTTACTTTAACAATGATATCTTTCATGCCTTTTTCTAAAGCATCTTTAGGAATTCTGTATGTGTCGTTAGTAGCGCCATCAATTATTGTGAAGGATTCACCAACTTTATAAAACCATTGATAGCTATATGTAATTTGACTGCTTTTTAACTTTGCTCCTGCATCATCGGTTACAATTGCCCCAGCTACTTGTACCAATTCACCAGGTACTGCATAATTTGAACTACTATCAATTCTTGGTGCAGTTATTGAAAGATTTAGTTCTTTAATCGAACGGGGTTCACTCTTATACTTTTCACCTTTCGTTGTAGTCGCTTCCACGAAAACTGCCTTCCCTGCCGCTTCTACTGGTATTGTAAATGACGCTGATGTTGCACCAGAGATTGGTTTATTCGTTGAATCGTTGGAACCATCTACATAGTACCACTGATAACTATTAACAATTGAATTTGCTGGTAAGTTTTCAATAGAAGCTTTTAAAGTTTCATTTACTATATTTTGTCCTGTGACTGAAACTGTATAGTTTCCCGCCGCTCCTGCAACTGTTGGTACAATAAGTGCTGCTGGAATAGCTGCTGCTGTGAAAAGTAATTTTTTATTCAAATTTTCATACCTCCTCTATCATCTATTGAATTATATCGGCTACATTTTGAATAATTCTCTTCATTTTATTGAATAATTCTAAAACGTGTATTTCCTCCCTATTTTAAAATGAAGAATAATAATATTTTGATTTATATACTACGAAAAAAGAAATCTAGCAGTAATTCTCTGCTAGATTTCTCTTTTTATGGATTTCTGTCATCATATAGTTTTTCTAATTTTTTCGTAAGTTTATTATATGCCTTTTGCCATGCTTCAACATCATCTTTAAGCTCTTCAACTGCTTTTACTTTTTGTAAATCACTCTCAGCCTGTGTTAGTTTTGAATAATTTTTTACAAGATTCTTCTGCGCAGTAGTTAACTTATTGTAGTCTTCTTTAATTTTTGTCACTTTATTTTCTAGATTTTCTACATAATAGCCATTCTCTTGCAGATTATTTATTGATCCAATGATATCCAATGCTATATCGTTGGCTGTTTGTCCACTTGTCTCTAAATCAGTTATTTTCGCTAACATACTACCATCTAACAAGCTCACCTGTAATGACGTTAGTTTTTGGAAGTCCTTAACGATAGCTGAAGGATTTTTATCAATATTCGAATGGAATTTTTTTATAAACGACTCTATAGCTTTCACATCACTCGTTGCTTGTTTTATAACTTGGCCATTTTCTACTAATTTTTTTTCAGCAGAAGATAGACCATTGTAATCATTAATAATTTTCTTAACTTCTTCCAATGCAAATGAATATTTGTTATCTTCTATATTCTCTTTTAAATTAGAAAGTTGATCATTTAACTCACTATTACCATTTGTATAGTCTTTTATAGCATTAGTTATGTTTGAATAAAAATCACTTGCTAATTCCTGTTGGCTTGCATTTAATTTGTTGTATGCTTTGATTGCATCTTGCATCTTTGAATAACGCTTGTTTAAGTTAGTTTCGTTTACGGCATCATTTACTTTCTTTTCATAGGATCTAACTGCTTTTACATTCGTTTCAGCTGTTTTTAACTCTGAATAATTGGTAACATATTTTCGTGCACCTTTAGGTAATTCATTTTTGTATTCATTAGCAACCTTTTCAATTTCCCTTGCATACACTTGAAAATCAGCAGTACTTGTATTAAGCGCATTCTTAATTTTTTCACTGAAATCTCTTCCTGCAGTTGCATCACTTGACTCACTAGGTAATGCATTTCCGTTATTCTCAGGAGCTTTATTAAGAATATTTTTATTATAAACATATTCTTGCTGATTTTTTGTTAATTTATTAAATGCATTTAATGCTGAATTATAAGTCGTTTGTAATGTTGAATATTTTGTATCCGTTGTGTTTAATGATTCATATTTTTTTATTTGAGTAATTACCTTTTCAGCAGCCTTTAAATCCTTTTGTATTTGAATAAATTCATTCTTCTTAGCAACATTCTGATAAGATTTTAGACTTTTTTGTTTAGAAATAATTGAATTAACGTCTGCAACATATTTATTCCATGTTTCTGCATCTACTGGTTCTAATAAATTGTTTATTAGATCCTCTAAATCTGCTATTGCACTACTTTCTGCATTTTCAGCATCTTCTAATTCTTGTAACTTATATTCTACAAGCCCTTGTTGTCGTAAACTTAGCTTTAAATAAGCAGTACGAATATTTTTGGCTGTCGTTACCTTTTGTTGTGCTGTTTGTCCTTTAAGCTTATCAAAAAGCTTTTCAAACTTCTGAGCATTTTTAACATCAGCCTTAGCCATCGTTAAAATTTCTCGATTTTGTACAGCCGCTTTATAATCATTTGAGAGAGTGTTGATCTCTTTTTCTATATTTTGTATTAGAGTATCTAATTCAGTGGTAGTAGTTACTTTGTAGGTTGGTACTGAAATCTTATTACTATCTAACAAGTCGATTATCTTAGCATTTAAATCTCTCAATTTAGTAAGCTCTTTCATGCTATCAGGATTCTCAATAAGTAGTTTTAATAACTTTTCATAGGCAGTACCCGAATCCAAACTACGTTGGAGATAATCTAATTGATCATATTCTGCTTTTAATGCCTGCAACTGCTGCTGACTACTGTTTTCATCTAAACTACTAATTTTCCCAGCAATTTTTTCAACTTTTTCAATATCTGCAAGTGCGCGTTGTAAAATGCTATAGTTTGTCACTTGTGATTTGGCTGCAGGAGTCAAGCTTTGATAAGTTTCTTGTAATGAGGATGCTTTTGTTCTTATTTCTTCTATATAAGTTACTTTTTTATCCTTTGTCGATAACAGATCATAAATTCCCTGAATAAGTGGTGTAATATGTTTATCAGAAACAATAATAGGTTTCGATTCAATCTTAGATACCGTTTCATTCCCTACTTTTGCAGTTACTTTCACCACAATTTGATTCATACTTGAATCCATTGCGTCTTTTGGAATAGTATATGAAGCCGTTGTAGCATTTGGGATAACCGAGTAATTATCGCCTGCTTTATATAACCATTGATACGAATATGTTATTTGATCTGGGTTTAGAGTGATTTCTTTAGGGTTTTCAGTAGAACCATCATTTGTCGTCACAGTCGGCGCTTTAACTTTAAGAATATCTCCTGGTACCACTGAGTCGTTTTCGGCTTTAGAAAAACCTTCAATTACTAAATCAGCCATACTTAATTGTAATTTCTGAATAAATTTGTTTTCACTAACAAATACCAAGCCATCTTCCGTTTTCGCTTCTATAAATATATTTTTATTAGCAGCTGCAACTGGCATGATTATTTCGTTTTTCGTCGCGCCTTGAATAAACTTCGCAGTGTTTCCATCAATAATGTACCATTGATAACTGCTAAAAATATTTTTTTTATCTGGATTGTTTGGATTTTTTACATCATCAATATTAGCTTTTAGTTTACCATTTACATAATCATTTCCATCTATAGGGAGATTTCCTTTTGCTACGATTTTCTTACTTTCATAAACCTTCCCATTACTATCTGTGACCTGCACTATAATTGTTTTTCCCATCGCTATTTCAGGGACGTGTAAGGTTGGATTTATTTCATTGTCAATCTTCGTTATTGTATTGCCATCAACATAGTACCACTGATATGTAAATTGAAGATTTTCCGGTAAAGAAGAAATATCAACCTCTAGGTCAGATTTAATTACACCATTCCCTACAATAGTTACTTGTTCTACGGCAGCATATGCATCAATAGGCACGACAAGTGCTGCTGGAGCTGCTGCCATTAAAAAGTATTTTGCGTTCGTCATTCAAAGTTCGCTCCTCGTAATATGTATATGCTATACATTATAGCAACACTTTCCACCTACTAGCAATGACACCCTAATCTATATAAAATATGGTATAATAATATTTAAATAATTACTAAATTTTTATGATAATTTCACTAAAAAAAGTAGTATCTTTTTTCAAAAACACTACTTTAGACTTATCAGTATTTAAAATATATCATGACCTTCTTAAGGGATGTCTCTCTTTCTTAGATTTGTACACTCAAAAATAATATTGTTGCTCCTTCTAAACTTATTGCTTATGCAGAATATGCGTTTTATCATAACAATCAACGTATTGCACACGCTCAATTTCGCCTGATAATGAATAAAAAAATATCAATCGTTCATAAATCATCTCGGTTAAAAAAGCTGTTGTCGTAGAGTTATGACTAAATGGTATAAGTTTAAATTTATATAACGCTCCATACATCTTAGGGACTGTTAGATAAAGTTCTTCATTATTAATAGAAAGAGTAAGTACTTTGTCTTCATTTTCTATTACATATTGCCCCACGATAGATTCTTTCATTGTGAATGCGATCGGAACTGCAGGTGCTGGTGAAGATACATTTTTATCAAAAACGATTTTTGCAATCTCTCTACTTAAATGCATGACAGGTGTAACGCTAATATTGCTTAAAAAGATAATCGTAACTTGTTCATCAACAAATCTAAGGAAATCACTTGAATAACCGCTAATATCTCCAAAATGATGCACACATTTTTTCCCCATTACTTCAGAGACCAGCCAGCCACACGCGTAGGATCCAAGATTTGGAGTCAACATTTTCTCTGTTAATTCCTTGCGAAGGATTTTGGAGGATTTTAATGCCTGATCCCAAATAAATAGGTTTTCTGTTGTTGAATATAAACCGTAGGAACCTAATGGAAATGACATATCTGCATACGCTGAATGAATTGGTTCTTCCCAAAATGAATAGCCAGATGCTAAACCCGGAACCACCTTTATTCCATCATCACTGCCTGTATGATACATACCTAAAGGATGGCATATACGCTGCTGTATGTAATCTGTATAAGACATGTCTGAAACTTTTTCTATAATGGCCGTTAACAACGCGTACGCTGAATTTGAATAGCCAAATTTACTACCAGGTTCAAACTCTAATTCCTTTTCTTTAAAGGAATCAATGAGCTGATCTAATGTTGATGGCAGTCTCATTGTACGAAACCAAAAATCAGGGGCATTTGTATAATTAGATATTCCGGAACTATTAGTTAAACAATGAAATATTGTTATGTGTTGACCATTCGGATAATCATATAGATATTGTCCTACGTAATCGTCTATATTCAATTTTTGCTCTTCGTGCAATTGAAATATAGCCATCGCTGTAAATGCTTTCGTGAGTGACCCTATACGAAATTTAGTTGTTGGTACATTTGGAACGCTATGCTCCCAGTTCGCCATACCAAATCCTCTATTTAAAAGAATATTCTCATTCGATGAAATTAATATAGTACCATTCAAATAACCATTTCGATTATAAGAATCTACCCAATTATTTAACCGTTCTTCTAATAGCATGTGAGTTTCTCCTTACTAGAATGATTAATCATTCTTTAGATTGATAGATTTTCCTTACTTGATGAGTGACCAAATCCGCATTTCTTGAAATTATTTTGTAGAGACGCTTCACCTTAATTCATTTTGATGCGATGTCTAGTGTAGGATCATTTCTTCTATTTCCATATAGATATTAACTCCTTTCCATATAAATATACTTCAAAGCAAAACCCCCCAATCTATACACGTACTGTGTATTCTGCACAGTACGTGTATAGATTGGGAGGTGTGAAAATGGTTCATGTCTTTCTTTCTATTCATCTATTATCCTCTACTATGAGTTGGCCTTCTATGATAAGTATCGTAGTCGTAGTCATAGGCATGGGTATGATCCCCTTCATTTACTTTAATTCGAATGGACATTCCTTCTCCTACATTGGTGTTGATAGAAAACTGACCATTAAAGGCCTGTACCCTATCTTGCATTCCCCTGATGCCCATTGAATCAGCAAGAATGATTTCATCCATTTTACATCCTACACCATCATCAGAATAAATAATTTCAAAGCCCTCTTCTGTTTCTAACAGATGCATTTCGACAGTGTTGGCATACGAATGTTTTAAAGCATTGTTTAACAACTCTTGGAAAAGCCTATAAATCATCAAGTTTAAACGCTCATCCTCTAAATATAAACGATCAATTGTGTATATTAAAACAAAATCAGCACGCTTATGTACTTTTTGAATAAGTTTCTCAAGTGCAGCATTTAATCCCAATGTATCTAATAATGGTGGCTTTAAATTTTCACAGTAGCCTCTTAAATCATTCAATGATGCAATCATATGATCATGAATCTTAGTAAGGTTCACATGAATATCCGTTGTCTTCTTCGCATGAATAAATACATCCATTTCTCGAGCAATATGTAGCTGCTCTTGTAAAACCGTATCATGAAGCTCTTGAGCTAATTGATATTTTTCTTGTTCAAATCGTAGCCAAAGAAGCTTATTGAGCCATGGTAGCTGACTTTTATCAGCCTCTTTCATATGCTTTAACTGTTCTAATAGATCTTCCACCATTTTCGTATTTTCTATAAAATTATTTACATATAAAAGCAATAATTCAAGCCATAATAACTCCTCATCCTTTAGATAAATAGATTTATTATGGTCTACAACTAATATTCTTTTATAATTTACATCTTGATGAATAAAAGCAATATAAAAATGCTCCGTTTTCTTTATATCCCCCAAGCGGAGATTCTCAAGTAATATTTCGTTAATTTGATTTTGAGTATATTCTTTTGATGTGCTCGTGGAAGTAACTTGATGTGTTTGCAAATCGTAGGTTAATACATAAACATGTTTAATCTCAAGGTGTAAAGCAATTTCTTGAACAAATTTATCAAGCAAGTCTTCAATCTTCACGACCCTACCAATACTATCAACTGTCGTATACAAACGATGGATATAATCCCCTTTTGTTGAAAAAAGAATTTTCCGCTTACTGTAGTCTATTTTCTCTTTAATGTAGAAAAGCGCTATTAATGATAAGAAGGCAAAAAAGAATAATTCCGCCATTCTTGAAATAGACAAATCAGTAAGCCAATAAAGACCCATTAACAGCCAGATTGTAAAAACAAATGAAAAATTAAAATAATGGCGTAAACGGGTAATAAAGTATTCCATGTCAAATATACGTTCAGTGAGCTGTGTAAATATAAAACTATAAGGTATGAGCACTAAGAATGAGGAGCATACATCCGCTGAGAGTAATTTTTTATGAAAGATGACTTCTGGAAATGTATATAGAAAAAGAAATGGTAGAAACGGGATGATGATACTACTCAATAAGATTTTTAATTGTGGTGTTTTAAATCTATAGTAACTTATCCCTAAGACACCAAGAATAATAATTAATAAAATGAAAAACATCCACAGGACTATATTTGAGAATAATGGATATGTGAATGGATAAACACTACTGAAAATACTCATAAAAAACGTAATTAAAGGTAATATATAAAAAGCATTAATATTGTTAATAAAAAACCATTTTAAATTCAAAAATAAAAAATATTTTTTTAAAAAATGAATTAAAATTACTAAGCAAAGTAGCATACTACTACGATTCACAATTGTTCCTATAGTATTTAATCTTCCTGAAGCTCCTATACTAACATATGCTAATGAGACAATTAGTAGAAAAAGAATGAGTAAATTTATTAATTCAGTATTTCTTTGCTTATAATATAAGTAACATGCAATTATTAAACTTAAAAAATAATAACAAGCCGGGACTACTAGAACAAAAAGAATTTGTTCAGGAATGTCTAAAGGTTTTATTTGTACTCGGATAATATCTCCGTTAGTTTTCAATATTGCTAAATCATTAGCTCCTCGAATTACAGGAGTATACTTTATATTAGAAAGTTTATCAATTTGGATACCGTCAATCTCTAATACAATATCCCCATTTGCAATATGCTGTTTCGTTGCCCACTCCTTATAATAAGGATCAACTATCAACCATTGTCCATTTTCTTCCTTTAATTTAATACCTAAAAAAGGCGTACTATAAGTAACATATAGCAAATAAATGCCTAATAACAAATAGATACTTATAGTAAGCCCAAACCAATTATTTTTTAAAAATTTCAAAACCAAAGTCCGTTTTCTAAACGTTGCTCGTCATCAAACGAATCTAAGATTGCCTTCTGCTCAAGCTCAGTAACACCAACCAGAGAAGCTTTTTTTTCTTTTAACAAAGTTACCATCGACGGATTTTGCTCTAAAAATTGAATCATGTTAATCATAAAATCTCCTCATTTCATTAGTTTTTGTAATTACATCTATTATTTCATCAAAATACGATACCAATTATTTTACAAGGGATTAATAACCATAAATGTAATTACAACTTCATTATACTATCACTTTACTTTTAATCAACAATATTTTCTATAAATTGCTAAAAAATAATAGATTATGTAGTATTTTTCACAAAGTGTACCAATTTTCGCAATACTTCGTCATATCACTATTTAAATTTCTACCGTTTATAAATTCATTGGAAATATTTAACAAACACAAATTCCTTAACTCCCCTTATAAAATCCTGATAATTATAATTTAAAGTTTCATTAACAAAGTTTTTTCAGCAGTAGGTACTCGTTGAAAGAACAAAATAACAATGAAAAGGATGATTATATGAAGCAAAAGCTTTCACCCATATCTGCAAAAGAGCGGATTGAAACACTCGATGTATTAAGGGGGTTCGCATTATTAGGAATCATATTAGCAAATATTGTTTGGTTCCTTTATCCGGCCTATATGCAGGAAGATCTAAGTTTTAAAAATGAATGGACTTCTTTTTGGAATCAAGCAGATTATACAGTTCATACTATTCTTTCAATGTTTGTCGATGGGAAATTTGTTATGCTCTTTTCCATGCTGTTCGGTTTTGGAATGGTCATTATGCAGGAAAGAGCAGCCGCAAAGCAACTAAACTTTTGGGGAATTTATTTTAGACGACTTATTGCGTTATTTATTTTTGGTTGTATCCATGCTTATTTCATTTGGTTCGGAGATATTTTAACAGACTATGCAATCTTGGGGTTATTACTCCTTTTCATGCATAAGTTAAAACCCAATGCTATGTTAATCATTAGCATAACTTTATATAGCTTACTTTTTGGATTATTTACGTTAGGAACTCTATCCTCCGATTCTACAATGATGTCAATGACAATGTCAGAGGAAAGTAGTCAGCTTATGCAATTTACGATAGATGCCCATCAAAATGGAAGTATTCAAGAATTAATGAATGCTAATTTTATGGAAAGAACTTATTATACAATGCGTAATGGATTATATGTTCTTTCTCTAGGCAACCCTATACTTTATTTATTTACAAATCTTCCGTACTTACTAATGTTCTTATTCGGAGCAGCTGTTGCGAAGAAAAAATGGATTCACCGTTTTGAAGAATATCGAAAAGGCTTTTTCATTACGTGGTTACTAACGTTGATTTTTGGTGGAACATTGTGCTGGATCTTACCTTTCCTTTTAGAAAAATTTTCAGCTGTTCAATATATTAGCTCACCACTCCTAACAATCTTTTATGCCATTAGCTTGATCTTTATTTATCACACGGTGAAAGGGAAGAAAGTTTTACAGTGGTTAGCGTTCCCTGGAAGAATGGCATTCACAAACTATATCGGCCAATCTATCATTTGTACATTTTTATTTGGACCATTTGCATTTGGCGTATACGGAAAACTCCACTTAACGTCAGCTATCATCATTGCAATTGTCATTTTTGTGTTCCAAATAATTATTAGTAAGCTATGGTTATCCAAATTCCGCTTCGGGCCATTAGAATATGTTTGGAGGTCATTCACTTATTTAGGTATCAAAAAATAATATTTGATTATTTAACATAACGGAAATTCGCTTGATTTGTAGACTACCTATTCACAAATTTTCAAATAAACATGAAAGTCGGTTCCAGATTTAACATATTGCTTCTAAAAAAGAGCAAGTATATACTTGCTCTTTTTCTGTTCACTTCTTATTAATAATAAAAAATAGACTTATTAGGAAGATATTATCTTTGCTGTATGGGTTATTGTAAGAATTTCTTTTCAAAAAAATCTAACTGGTATTCTAATGTTTTTGCATCATTAAAGTAAAATGTGTTCGCATTCACTTCATATAAATGACCATTCTTTACAGCTTTTATATCTTTAAACCATGCTGTATTTGTAAATGAAGAATCTTGGTCTTCTGGTACACTTAAAATGATATAGTCACCAGCATATTCGCCTAATACTTCTTGTGAAATTGCAAAATAGCCTGGCTCTAAGGCCACTTCCTTCACTTTTTCTGGCATTTTCAAGCCCATTTCTTGATATAAAATTTCTGTTCCACGGGCCCAGTTATCTCCAAAAACATATAATTGTTTATCAAAACTTTCTGCAACAGTAACTGTGGCATCCTCACCGATTTTTTCTTTAATTTTCTTACCTACTTCTGAAGCACGTGCTTTAAAATCCTCTGCCCATTTTGTTGCTTCTTTTTCTTTATTAACAACTTTTCCAATTTCGATAAATTGCTGTAAATAATCCACTTTACCGTATGTAAACAGTACAGTTGGTGCGATTTCAGCTAATTTGTCTCCATTTTCAATATTATTTAACCCAATAATTAAATCTGGATCAAGTTCAATAATTTTTTCAATATCCGTATTTTCAACTACTTTCGCATTTTTAAGGCCATCATGGAAGTTTGGATTATTCGCCTCCCATGCATCAACACCCACAACATTAACTCCAAGCTGCAACAAATCCCCAGCATATGAGGATAACACTACTACACGCTTTGGATGAGCTGGTACTTCGATCGGGCCTGTTTCTGATTGATAGGTAATCGTTTCCGCTGAAGAAGCTTCTTTTGTACCCTCATCATCTTTCTTCAAAATGTCTTCCTTATTGCCACACGCTGCTAGCACTAGTATGACCACCATCATCATCGGTAATAACCATTTTTTCATTGTCAAATCTCCTTTTAATAATGTTCTATGTAATGCACATTGGCTTATTGGTACGTGAGTTCCTGCCAAGAATGCATCAATATGAAAATCGATTGTAGAATACAAATGCTTCTATATTAAAAAGTATAGTTTCCGTTCCAATCGATTTAGCTTGTAAAAATACGTGACCTCACTTTCCAAGGTAATCATAAAACAACGATAATGATAATCATTATCACTAAAGTTAGTCTAGTTATTCGAAAAGGTTTTGTCAAATACTTTTTTAAGATGTTCCACTACCACCTTATATCGTCCCTAACATCTAACGTAATCAGAAGCTATCATCATTAGCATCATGTGACAACGCACGCAAGATCTACCAATAATCACCTAAAGTAAGTACATCTCTTAACTTAACTATTTTTACAATTGATGAAATAGATTCACTGAGTCAAAAAAATCTTGATAGGCAACAATTCTCTTTGTTAAAGTACTTTAGATACGACATAGTGTAAAATAAGATGAATTTATTGGTAATTCATCTAAAATTCTCGATAAATTCAAAATGTTAATCGATAACTCATAATATTAATCGATAAACTTAGGATTCTTCTCGATAAAATGAACTAAGGGGCCGTCAGTTGACAGCCCCTCTTAGCTTTCTTTTCTAAGTTTTACCCTAATGATTTTCTAGCTCTTTTTGCCATTTGGCCTTCCATGCTTGCACCTTAGCGTTAATCTCGTCGGAAGCTCGCTTCATTTTGACATTTCAATCCGTCACTTTGCTAGTTCTATCTATCACTTTAGCTCTTATTTCCGTCACTCTGCTGGTTCTATCAGATACACTGCCTCTTTTATCCATTATTCGTGAGTTCTATTCTAAGCTCTGCCTCATTGATCCAACTCTTTTTCATTTAAATGCCTATCAAAAAAGGAATAAAAAAGGAGTCCAACAAGTACTAAAATACTCATTGGACGCCTTATGGCAGTTAATTATGCTTTTTGATAGCGAAGCACAGGTGTACGAGCAGCGCGTGTTTCGTCTAAGCGAGTTACGACTGTTGTATGTGGTGCTTCTTGTACGATTGATGGATTTTCTTCTGCTTCTTTTGCAATTTGGATCATTATATCGCAGAATGCATCTAATGTTTCTTTAGATTCTGTTTCTGTTGGCTCGATCATTAACGCCTCTTCCACATTTAATGGGAAGTAAGTTGTTGGTGGATGGTAGCCAAAGTCTAACAGACGTTTTGCGATATCTAAAGTACGAACGCCAAGTTTCTTTTGACGACGACCTGATAATACAAATTCATGTTTACAATGACGGTTATATGGTAGATCGTAGAATGACTCTAAGCGACGCATCATATAGTTTGCGTTTAGTACAGCGTATTCTGTTACAGCTTTTAAGCCATCTGGACCCATTGTACGGATATAAGTGTATGCACGTACGTTAATTCCAAAGTTACCATAGTAAGGTTTAACACGTCCGATTGATTGTGGACGGTCGTAATCGAAGTGATATGTTCCTTCCTCTGTTCTTACTAAAACTGGTTTTGGAAGGAATGGAATTAAATCTGCTTTTACACCTACCGGACCTGAACCTGGGCCACCGCCACCGTGAGGACCTGTAAATGTTTTGTGTAAATTTAAGTGTACGCAGTCAAAACCCATATCACCAGGACGTGCTTTACTCATAACCGCGTTTAAGTTTGCACCGTCATAGTATACTTTACCGCCAACAGAGTGAATAAGCTCTGCCATTTCGATAATATTTTCTTCAAATAGACCAAGTGTATTTGGATTTGTTAGCATTAATGCAGCTGTATCAGAACCAACTACATTGCGCAAATCTTCAATATCTACTAAACCATTTTCATCTGATTTAACAGTGATAGTTTCAAAGCCTGCAACAGTTGCCGATGCTGGGTTAGTACCGTGAGCAGAGTCAGGAACGATAACTTTATTACGATGACCTTCACCGTTTGCTTCATGGAAGGCACGAATCATCATTAATGCTGTCCATTCACCATGAGCACCTGCCGCTGGTTGTAATGTCACTTCATCCATACCTGTAATTTCAACTAATGAAGTTTGTAGATCGTAAAGAAGCTCCATTGCGCCTTGAACTGTTGATTCATCCTGTAATGGGTGAACATTTGCAAAACCAGAAATTCGTGCAACAGCCTCGTTAATTTTAGGATTATATTTCATCGTACAAGAACCAAGAGGGTAGAAGCCAGAGTCTACACCGTGGTTTCGACGAGAAAGTGCTGTATAATGACGCATTATATCAAGCTCAGATACCTCTGGTAACTCCGCTTCTTCCGCACGTACTAAGTTTGCAGGCAGTAAATCTGCAAGATCAACCTCTGGTACATCAAGTGCTTCTAAGCTGTAGCCTACGCGACCTTCTTTGGAAATTTCAAAAATGAGTGATTGATTTTCGTTATGCATTAAGAGCCCCCATTTCTGCAACAAGTGCATCAATTTCTTCCTTCGTGCGTAATTCTGTTACTGCGATTAGCACATGATTTTTAAGAGAGTCATATGTTTGACCTAAAGGATAACCACCGATGATCCCTTTATCAATTAAGCCTTTATTAATTTCTTTCACACATTTATTTGTCTTCACAACGATCTCGTTAAAGTGTGCACCTTGGAATGCTACTGTGAAGCCTGCCGCTTCAAAGGCATTTTTAGCATAGCGAGTTTTCGCGATATTTTGCATAGCCATTTCACGAACGCCTTGCTTACCTAGAGCAGTCATTGCCACAGAAGCAGCAAGTGCAAGAAGCGCTTGATTCGAACAAATATTAGATGTTGCTTTATCACGACGGATATGCTGTTCACGCGCTTGTAATGTTAAAACATAACCACGACGACCTTCACCGTCTACTGTTTCACCAACAAGACGACCTGGAACTTTACGCATTAGCTTCGTCGTTACTGCAAAGAAACCACAGTGAGGACCACCGAATGCTTCAGAAATACCGAACACCTGTGCGTCCCCTACACAAATATCAGCACCTAGCTTACCAGGTGGTGTTAAAACCCCTAGTGAAAGTGGGTTTGAAGATACGACAAATAAACTTTTTGCTTCATGTGCAATATCGCCAATTACTTGTAAGTCCTCTATTTGACCAAAGAAGTTAGGATACTGTGTAATAACAGCTGCCGTATTGTCATCAATTAGTTCTTTTAAAGTTTCTACATCTGTCACACCATCTTTATGTGGAACAGTAACAATTTCAATGGATTGACCGTATGCATATGTAGCAACGACATCGCGATACTCAGGATGAACCGTTTCAGATACTAAAATTTTCTTACGGCGTGTATGTCCAGCTGCAAGCATACCTGCTTCAGCTAATGCTGTTCCTCCATCATACATAGAAGAGTTTGCAAGATCCATACCTGTAAGCTCTGCAATCATCGTTTGGAATTCAAAAATTGCTTGTAATTCCCCTTGTGAAATTTCTGGTTGATATGGAGTATACGCTGTGTAAAACTCTGAACGAGAAATAACGTGGTCCACGATAATTGGTTTATAGTGGTTGTATACGCCTGCACCTAAAAACGATACGTTAGCATTTGTATCTTTATTTTTCCCAGCAAGTGCCGTTAATTCTTTTAATAAAGCTGATTCAGATTTTGCTTCTTTAATATCATATAGGCCTTTAAAACGTACTTTTTCTGGAATATCCCCAAATAACTCATCAACTGAGGATACGCCAATTACGTCTAACATTTCTTGTTTATCTTGCTCCGTCATAGGTAAATAACGATGTTTCATAAATGTAGGTCCCTCTTTTCAACTATTATTTTGAACGCTTGTAAAACGGTGTTTCAACTGTTACTACCTTTAAGTGCTTTCCACGAATTTCGATTTCCAATTCAATTCCGATAGTTGTGAATTGACTGTCAATTAATGCGTGACCAACATTACGTTTAGAGGAAGGAAGCTGTGTACCTGTTGTCACTTCACCGATTTCCTTACCATCCTTAAACACTTTATAGCCATGACGAGGAATTCCTTTATCGATCATTTCAATGCCTACAATTTTACGTGACAGTCCATTTTCTTTTTGTGCCACTAATGCATCATGACCATTAAAATCCTCTTTATTTAATTTTACAGCAAAACCAATACCTGCCTCAAGAGGTGAAATTGTCGCTGATAGCTCTTGCCCGTATAATGGAAGACCTGCTTCAAAGCGAAGTGTATCACGGCAACCTAAACCCGCTGGAACAACACCTTTGTCTTTTCCAGCCTCTAAAATTTCATTCCATAATGCTTTAATATCTTCTGGAGAGCCATATAATTCAAAACCATCTTCTCCTGTGTAACCGCTACGAGATACTAATGCTTTATGACCAGCAACTTCAACGTCTGCTTGGAATCGGAAGTATTTAATCATTTTTAAATCAGTGTCTGTTAATGTTTGAAGAACCTCTTCTGCTAATGGGCCTTGAAGGGCAATTTGTGCATAAGCATCTGATTGATTGTCGATAGTCACATCATATTGATGTTGATTTTCCATCATCCAATCATAATCTTTTTCAATATTTGCCGCGTTGACGCACAATAAATAATGATTGTCGGCTAATTTATACGTTAATAAGTCATCGACAACGCCACCATCTTCATAGCACATTGCATTATATTGCGCTTGACCTACGGCAATTTTTGAAATATCATTTGTCAAAAGATTTTGTAAAAAATCTAGAGAGTCAGGTCCAGTTACTAAAACTTCCCCCATATGTGATACATCAAATAAGCCAGCACGATTACGTACAGCATCATGCTCTTCTTTAATAGAAGAGAATTGCACTGGTAATTCCCATCCACCGAAGTCGATTGTTTTACCACCATACTTTGCATATTCTTCAAATAGAGGTGTACGCTTTAATTCATTCGTCATTATTTTTGCCCCCTTATTGTTAGTTACATTTTTTACTGGTAGTAGTTCGTCTGCTTTTTATTAGTACAATCATGCTTCCCCTGTTTGTTCATTCAAATAAGGAACTAACAAGCAAAACATTTAGACATAAAAAAAGACAGACGAACCCCTTTTCGGGATTCTCTGTCCTTATACCTGAAAGTTACACCAGACTAGCTCGCATTACTACAATGCCAATCAGCCGGCTTTCCCCTTTGGTGGCTGTTATACTACAGCTCTCTCCAGAGTTGCGTCTTGTACGAGTCCTTTTACCTGAGAGATTCATAACATTTTGCTACTTGCTCCTTCGGTGACGTCTATACGTGCTCTCCCCGTACAATCATCCGCCCAAGATTCATCTTGGTACTATTTAGTATTCAATGAACATTAAGTTACTTATTTGTCTATATCCTAACATTAATTGTATTGAAAAGGCAAACATTTTTTAATTTATATTAAAACACGAACATTACATTAGTTTTAATTCATGATAGTTCGCCTTTTAGTCTTTTAACTTGGAATACTAAATACTCAAGAATTTGGCGGATCGTCCGCCCCTCTGTTAACACTTGTATATGTCCTGCCTCACGATAGAACTTTCTTCTGTAATGATACAGCTTCTCTAGCTCCTCTTTCGTTGAACTCTGTACAATCGGTCTGTTCGGATCATGCTGTATTCGTATATATATATCTTCGAATGTCGCATCTAAAAAAAACACGAGTCCACTGCGTCTCATTATTTTTCGATTTTCAGTATTAATTGCAACTCCACCACCAGTTGAAATAATACAAGCTTCGTCTCGGAATTTTTTCAAAAATTCTGTTTCTATTTCTCGAAAACGTGCTTCTCCGTATTTTTCAAATATCTGTGGAATTGTCATACCCTGCTGCCTAACAATCTCATGATCCATATCATAATATGGCATCTTTAACAAATAACTTAAACGCCTTCCTAACGCACTTTTCCCGCAGCCCATAAAGCCCACTAAATATATTTTTCGCATTCGAATCACCTTCTTATAACTACGATTCTACACTGTCTGACAAAATTTGTCCTAATAAATTTATCGTAGCTCGAACATTCAGCTTTTCAAGGCCATCATATGTTCGAAACTGAATCTCATAAGACGTACAATACGTAAGAACAAAAGTAGTTACAAAAAATAATAATGCAATTGCGATTAAAAAAATAGCCCCTCTGTCATTTTTCAATAACTGGAACATAGAAAGTTCGCTCCTTTTTGATACCACTCGAAAATTCAACAGTTAATGTTAACATATCTTTTTCATATTGGAACTGGCATTTATTAATACCAATTAGCATTGGTACATGACCACCATTCACTTGATCACGAATAATATTGCTATAACAATCAATATGATGAATGGTATCTGCTGCTTGGAAGGTAATTCTCTTTTGATCTTGTCGAATCGTAAATGATGAAATATCATGTAAATACATATTCAAATCATAAACAAAAAGCTCCCACTTTGATTGTTCATTAGATAGTACCGTTATTTTCATTTCTGCAAACCAAAGCATAATGAACACAACAAGATGCGCAATAAGCACAAAAACAACTAATTGAAACAACGCTTCTAATAATGTATAGCCTCGTTCATTCATCGACTTCACCTGTCAGTTGTATACATTTTTTACGTAATTCTCGCGTATTTTGAAAGCTTACACATATCCCTTGTCCATTCATAGACCACTGAAAATCTACATTTTCAATTGTTTTAGTACCTTCCGTTTGCTGTAAATAGCGAAAATGCTTTAAACCTTCATAGGCAGTTTCCGCTGCGATAACTTCTAATTTCTTGTTATAAAGAGTCGTTTTCATCGTGTAGCTAATTGGTATTAATGCCGTGCATAATAACATGACAATGACTACTGATAAAATCGTTTCTACAAATGAATAACCAGATTCATTCAACTCTCGATCTCCCTCGTCCTAACGTAATCACAACCTTCTTAATGCCTTGAGGCGTTTTAAAATAAATAGTCCCTGGGGTCATGACGTTTCCATTGAAGTTGTATATAATCGTGTAAATCGAACTCGAAGCAGGCATGAACTCAACCCCTTTCGGAAAAGGTCGTTCATATAATTCTGTAAAAATATCCTTTTTAATGATGTATCTCTTTGATGAGCTCTCAAACTTCATCGAGATATATTCCCTTTGGTGCATACTATAAGTTTGGATATATTGGATATCCAATTGAATTTGTGTAAAAAATCGCTCAAGCTCCCTCGTTTCCTCCGCTTTTAACGAATACTTTACGACAATCGCTGATAAAGTCATAACGATAAACAATACGATTAGCATTTCAACAAACGTATAGCCATGCTCACTTTTTATAACATCCATCAGCTACCTGAACCAGTATCGGAAGAGGTCTTCGCCAATCGTACCTCACCGTCATTAGTTATCATAATCTCTTCTTTATTAGGACAGGTCGTTTCATTCTTCTTCAAATAGCCTTTTGCTACCAAATCTTCAATTGTTGGATAAACCATAAAATCTACTCGATAAGCCTCTACCTGCCCCTGCACCATAGAAACATACGCTTTACAGCCCTTCTCATCGACGGTAGCAAAATGTTTCGTAACATTTGGAATTGTAATTAAAATTAATACCGAAATAATCAAAAGGACAATTAGCATTTCAATCAATGTAAAACCTGCTTGCTTCTTTATCCGTTTCATTATGATCCTCCTATACTAGTTCAATCATGTGATATATTGGTAATAATAAACTTACATATGCGGCAACGATGCACATAGCAATAATGATAAAGAAGGTTGGCTGCACAAATGCAAGGATCTTATGCAATAGTTGCTCTTGCCTTTCTGTCAATAATTCGCTGTATAGTACTAGCTCTTTTCCTAAATAGCCGCTTTGCTCTCCATGTTCAACAAATATCGAAAAATCCTTCTGCCAAACTGTCATCAAATTAACAGCTTGTGTCAGTGTATCACCAAAAACAACACGCTCCTTTATGCATCGTGCCAGATACTGTAGAAACGGTTGAAGTCGCTGCTCCTCTAAGATTTGTAGACTTGCCTGTAAAGAAAATCCACTTTGTAGTAGACTTCCTAAATATGCAGCAAATTGTCTCGTCAAAGACATTCGTATATAAATGCGAATCAATGGTGTGTTTAGGATAATGTTTAACTGGCGAGCAATCGGACGTCGTTTGAGATAAAAGTGAAAAATCAAAATACTACATATCCCTACTATACCTGCGACTATTAAAGCATCAGGAAAATGCAACAATACTTTTGATAAAGCGATGCTTGTCTCCTCTGTGCCGACAGTTCGACTTGTTACCATTTTTTCTATATTAGGAAAGAATATGGTGCGAAACACTAAAAACAACAGCAACAAAAATAAAATGAGTACTATTGGATATAAGAGTAGCTTCATTAATTTTTTCTTCGTCGTTTCACTTAAAGCCATTTGCTTTGCCACACCTTTTAACGTCTCAATCATATCCCCATTGTTTTCTGCAACTGTAATGGCGACTAAATGCTGCTTTGGAAGTTGCAATGCTTCAAAAATCCCTAAGACACCAACTCCTTGCCTCAGCTTTTCATTGATTAGCTTTTGTATTTCTTCATGCGCTTCAATATGATGAGGTAATAGAATTGAAATAGCCTGTGGGAATAAATAACCTTCGTGCATTAACACGCTTAATCGACTAAAAAAACGAGCTTGTTCTCTTACTCGCCATTTTGTTGCCTTCATGTAATTTAATCGAATTCTTTCAATAAACTTTCGTATTCGCATAGTTCTGACTCTCTATCAATTCTTTTTGACCTGCAAGCGTTAAATCCTGTGGTAGCTCATAGCTAGTTTTTTGCATAATTGCTTTGATGGCCATTTGAAGATGAACATCGCTTAATATTTCAAACAATGCACGGCGTTCCTCCTGGACTATTGGTGATTGGAAAAGTGTTTGAGCAACAATTCCTACCACAGTTTGACGAAGTTCTTCTATTGAAACACCTAAGTCTATAAATCGATAAAGGCAGTTTATCGAATCCTTAGCATGAATGGTCGTTACCACTAAATGACCTGTTAACGAAGCCTCGATTGCGACTTTTGCAGTCTCTTTATCACGTATTTCACCAATCATAATGACGTCAGGTGAGTGGCGTAAAATAGCCTTTATGCCTGTAGCATATGTAACGCCAGCTCGTTCGTTTACCTGAATCTGTAAAAGGTTTGCTTGATTATTTTCTACAGGATCCTCCAATGAAATGACATGCCGATTTAGCTCTGTCGAACAGTAATGAATTAGGGAATATAAGGATGTTGACTTACCAGAACCTGTTGCACCTGTGAAACATAAAAGCCCTTGTTGATGTTTCACTAGTTCCATTAACAAGTCTGCTGCATACTTGGAATAAGATAAGGAAGTAAGTGGGAATGCATGATTTTGTAGAAGCAATCGGATAATTAGGCTTTCTTTTAAAAATACCGAGGGAAGTGTAGAAACACGAAAGGCATATTGATCTTGTTCCATAGCTTTTTGGAAGGAGCCGCTTTGGGGTTTGCGACGCTCACTAATATCTAATGCCGATAAAAATTTAAAAAAAGAAATCATTCGTTCCGCAAGATCGTTTGGTAATTCACCTGCTTGGAGTAACTTATCATATTTTCGAAAATAAATACGATATCGTATACTCTCTGGAACTAATAATAAATCTGATGCACCGAAATGATAGGCTTTTAGTAAAAGTTGCTCACATTTTTGTTCAACAACTGTTTCAAAATTCTGCATATTCGCACCCCTCTTCTGGTTCATTCGAATATGACCGCTCTATTCGTTATTTCCTAGTATAGATAGAAACTTGTCACGAGAAAAGCCCTTTTCTTAAAATAAAAATTTGCTATAAAATTTCCTATCAAACATGTTTTTTGCTATAAAATTGTGGATAACTTGCAAATTTCCACTAAATTTGAACATAATCCTATGAAAAAGTTAATATTTATGACTAAAGGAACTGTATCTTTTTCAATAATGCAATATAATAGAAACAACATGATTTTTTTCCTACACTTGGTAGAAAAAATAATATTCAAAAAAAATTACATAGAGGTGAAGAAAATGATCCATCCATTAAAAATTACTAGTACATTAGCCGATGAAACTAGATACTCTATTTATGAGTACATACTACAGGAGAAGAAAACTGTAACGGTCCAAAATATCGCTGATAAATTCGGCATCCATCCAAACGTTGCACGTTTACACTTAACAAAGCTCTCAGAAATCAATATAATAACAGCTGATTTTGCCAAAACTGGGAAAGGTGGTAGACCTGGTCGTGTTTATAAGGCCTCAGATAAAGGTGTATCATTAACGTTCCCGAGACGTGATGAAGATCGACTATTAAAATGGACAATCCAATTAATTGAAGAATTTGGACCGTCTGCATTAGAAAGATGTCAGGACATTAGCTACCGAGACGGTTATCAGCAAATGAAGAATTATGTAAATGCCGAGTTACAATTAAATAATACCCTTTCCTTCGAACAGAAGCTTCAGCTATTAACTGACAATGCAGCATTAATTGGCTATATTCCGCAAGTACAACAAACAGAGCATGGTAAAAGTGTGAATTTCTCCATTTTTAATTGTCCATTCCAGGAGCAGCTTACTACACATTCAGAAATTGTTTGTTCTTTACATGAATCCTATTTAAAGGGACAGGTAGATGCGTTATATTCGAGCAATGAGTTAATACAAATCGATAGCATGATACATAATTGCGATTTATGTAAATATGAAATAAACGTGACAGAAATCGATAGCTAATTTTTAAAAATCAATTGTTTGTCACAAAGAAGAAGAAGTTCCAGTTTACAGATACCTTTCATATCATTTATAATGAGTAAGAGATTATTGTGTCGTGGGCAAAAGGAGGGGAAATCTTCATGGATAATATGTATAAAGTTATGGCATTCTGGACAGGTATTTTTGCAGTTATGTTCTACCTTGGTGGTATGAACGAAGTATCGCTATTATTCGTAGGTAATACAGGTTTATTCTTATTATTAGGCTTCTTAAACCTTTCAGAACGTATGTACATGTACATTTTCGGAGCATATTTAACTGTGTTCTTTGCTGGCTTCACGTACTATACAACATTCATTCACGTACCTGGTGGCGGTCATTAATACAGAGAAAAACGCGTGTCTCATTAAATGTGAGACATGCTTTTTTTATGTAAATTTATTCATCAGATGCAGAAATTATAGATGATCATTTATGAAAGCATAGTAAAATCCCCCTTTGCATTAAATAGGTTAGATTCTATCTATCCTACGAAATGCTAGAGGGATTTTTTCATTTTATGAAGTTAATTTAGGCTTTAATTTATTAAACACGAATCACTGTAAGTTGATTGGAGTGGAGGTTGGGCGACTCCTTGGGGATCAGCAATAGAGGAACGAAGGCTAAAAGCATCACGTCCTGTGATAACGCCTTCGTGACCAACATCGTGTTGGCCCGAGACCCTGCAGCAAAGCGAAGCGGCTCATCGGACGCCCCCAGGAAGCTTTGCTCTGTGCGAAAGCGAAGCGTCAGCAATTGTTTTATCTGTGCGAAAGCGTAGCGACAGCAACAACAAAGCGCCCAGCCGGAACGGAAATCAACCCACGCTATGGTGATGAGCCATTTTTTAACTATCGTCTCTATCAGCTAACCTTAGAAACCATTTAAAAAAGGATTTGTCTCCATTTCTGCACCAACTGTTGTATAATTCCCATGACCAGGGTAGATAATAGTATCTTCAGGTAGAGTCAATAGCTTATCATGAATGGATGCAAGTAATATTTTTGTTGAGCCTCCTAGTAAATCTGTACGACCAACACCTTGCTCAAAAAGTGTATCACCAACAATAGCGAAGCCATCATTTTCAAATATATATGATATACTACCCGGTGAATGCCCTGGCGTAAAAATAGCTTTAAAACAAAAATCGCTTATTTCAAATAGCTGTTCTACTTTAATAATATTTTCTTCAGCTGGGGCATCGACAATATAATCTGGTAATGCTGCGTATTTACTAGAGCCATTTTTTGTTGGATCTCCTAACCAGCTCACTTCTTTTTCATGAATCCATACTGGAACATTAAATGTCTCGCGGACAGCATCCACTGCGCCGATATGGTCGAAATGTGCATGTGTTAAAAAAATGGCTAGTGGTTTTAGATTGTTACTGCGGATTGCCTTGATGATTCGATCTTCTTCTTCTCCAGGATCAAATATTAAGCATTCCTTATTTTTATTCGATACGATATAACAATTCGTTTGGACAGGTCCAAGTGAATAACTTCGTACGTTCATCATTGTTATCACCTCAATTACAATTATACAACCTTTGCCACAATTTGACGATAAATGTTCATAGTTTAAGCTATATTAGTTCTCGACAAAAACAGGTAGAACGTTTACAATTAAGGAGGAATATTGTTTACGACATTCATTTTCTGATGTCGAAAGGAGTATCAATTTCTAATGAACTTATTAATGGTAATTTTTGGTCTAGTTGCAATTTTAGCAGTAGTTGGTACATTCCAAGCACTTAAAGAAAAGAACCTTTTAAGCATCGGTTTCAACTTATTAAGTGCTGTAGTATTCGGTTGGTTCGTAATTATGACTGTAATTAATAGCGGATACCCACCAAAATTACACTAAAATTCAGACAGAAAAAAGAGCGGTCTCCATTACGAGACTGCTCTTTTTCTGTCGTTTTTATATTTATACCCTTCTAAAAATGATAATATCCACTTTCCTTTAAGCTGTTTATTTGGCTTTTCGAGCGTTTAAAATTTCAATTTGATATTATACATAAAAATTTTCAATACGCCCTTATTGAAGTGTTAAAAGGAGTTTTTACACTATTTGTTCGGGTATCCATCATGAGGGGATAGCTCGTAACTTCTGCTAAAAATCGGAAAATGAAGATTGAACATCGTGCCTCACCCCCAGTAGTGCAAAAAAGAGATCTCACTAACGTGAGATCTCTTTTTTGTTACTTAGCTGTCCCTTGCTTCAAGTTACCTGTCTTTGGATCATAGAAGCGGAGTAAATCACCGTTAATGATGGCATCAGAATTTTCTAGTTCTTTCGTAGCTCGATCAGCGTATGGCTGACATGGCTCACCATCAATTTCTTCACCAGTTGCTTTGTCATAGCAAGCTTCACCAGCATATACATATTTATCTGTTACAAAACGACCGTCACGGAAAACAACGAAATCTTCATGCTCTGGTGAGAATAGGTCTGCACCAAGTTGCATATCTTTTGAAGTTTCAACGCCAAGAAGGTGTAAAATTGTTGGACGTAAATCCATTTGTCCAGCAACCTCTGTCATTTCTTTACCATCACCTGATCCAGGGATATGGATGAATAATGGTACTTCTTGTAGCAGTGCATTATCAAATGGTGTAATGCTTTCTTTTCCTAAATATTGAGCCATCGCTTTGTTATGGTTTTCTGAAATACCATAATGGTCACCATACATTACAATAATAGAGTTATCATATACACCTTGATCTTTTAAACTTTGGAAGAAGTCTTTAAGAGCTTCATCCATATAACGAACTGTTTGGAAATAACGATTTAATGTACCTGAGTTTGAAGTATATTCAGGAATCATTACATCTTCTGGGTCCAATGTGAATGGATAGTGGTTCGTTAAAGTAATTAGTCGCGAATAGAATGGCTGTGGCATATCTTTCATTAATGCTGCAGATTGCTCTACGAATGGGACATCTTTCATGCCCCAGTTAACAGCTTGCCCTTCGCCAATCTTATATGAATCTATGTCATAGAATTTGTTAATGTGTAATGATTGATACATCATGTCACGATTCCAGAATGATTTATTATTCGGGTGCATGACATTTGTAAAGTAGCCATTATCGCCAAGGCGCTCAGCCATTGAGTTATACGTATTTCCACCGTGCGTGAAGAATACCGCACCTCGACCTAAGCCGAACAATGAGTTTTCTGTAATAAACTCTGAGTCAGAAGTTTTTCCTAATCCAGTTTGGTGATAGAAGTTACTGAAATAATACGTATCTTTATCTTTTGTTAAAGAGTTTAAGAATGGTGTAATTTCATGACCATCCATTTGATTATTAATCACAAAGTTTTGTAAAGACTCCATCGAAACAAGAATCAAATTACGACCCTTGTATTTACCAAACATTTGAGGGTTGATTGCTGCTTGATTAGAACGAATATAGTTGTTCACTTCTACTAATTCACTGCCATCCGCTAATGCACGTTGAGCAGAAGATTTTGATTGAATATAAATGTCATATAAATGGTAGTTATAAGTACCAATGTTTTTCACAAGTAATTCACGGTCAAAGCTACGTGTTAACAATTGTGGACGCTCTGTTTCAGCTAATCCTAAGTTTAAGAACGACACAGCAATCGCTAATACGAAGTAAGCGCGACGGAATTCCACGTTGACTTTTACTGCATCTTTCATTTTAGGTAAATATTTATTAGCTAAAATTAGAATAAGTACATCAACGAAATATAATAAATCCCAAGGGCTAACAATCGCTGCTACTGAAGTTCCTAAATCACCAAAGTTACTTGTTTGGAATAATACCGGTAACGTAATAAAGTCGTTGTAGAAACGATAGAACGCCACATTCCCATATAAGACAATCGACAAAATAACACTGATAGTTATTATATAACGACTTTTAACTTTTGGCGATTTAAAGAATAACGATATACCATAAGCAAATAGCACGAAGCTTAATGGATTAATAAACAAAATAAATTGTTGCATCGCATTTTCGATTTTCATCTCAAAGCTTGTGTGATAAACAATGACCGTTTTTATCCAAGTTGCTACAATTGCTAGTATCATAAATGAATGTTTAGGCCACTTTATTGATTTCATCCCTAACATCCTCCCTACTTTCTTACAAAAAAATAATAATTTTTAACAATTTGTTACTGAAACAAAATATATCTTAATCCATTTTTTACAGATAATCAATAGATATATTTTGGGAAAAACTGTGCGCATTGTTCGTATATGCGCCGGATAGTAATATATACGTTTTTGTTTGTAAAAAGTTTCGTAAATCATAAAAACAGTGGAAAACCACTGTTTTTTAAGAATATTACATACATGTTACATTATCTTTACAATACCACAAATGAATTATATTTAAAACATTACTGATTATTTTCTTTCATGCGAAGCTTTGTTGTTTCTTGTCGAATTAGTAATAATGCCATTTGGTAATCTTTAATATCTAGTACATTCGCTTTATACAACTCACGAATTTCATCCTCCATTAACATCAAATCACCAATGGCATCTCGTGTGTAAATATAAGTGCCATATGTTTTTAATAATTCATAAATATCTAACATTTTGTCCATTTTCGTTCGCTCCTCGTTGTGTTACACAGTCAATACGTTTTGTCGGTGTCACAATGATATCTATTGGGCAATCGTGCGCTTCTGTAGGTACGTGTTCATATAGCTGTTCATTAAATAGCAGAGACATGAGCTTACCCTTCGTATAGTTTAATACATAGCGATCATAATAACCACCGCCATAGCCTATTCGATAGCCGAACTTATCAAAAACAACTCCTGGAACAAGGATGACATCCATTTCATTTGCGTCAACAAACTCACACTTCTCTGGAATTGGCTCACGCAAATGCATATAAACAGTTTCAAGCTGGGCAAATGATTCGATGGCATAAAATGACATTTCTCTTGTTTTTGGATTGCATTTAGGTACAGCGACTTTTTTACCAAGTTGCCACAATTCTTCTATTAATGGAATTGTGTCGACTTCTGGCATATTAGAAATGGTGATACCTATTGTAGTTGCTTCTATTATATATGGTTCCTGTAGCACTTTTTTTACTACAGCAAATGATTGATCGTGGTAAGCTACTTCGCTCATTTTGGCAAGAGCTTCTTTTACCTCGTTCCGTAAAGTTGTTTTGTCCATGCTAAGTTACCCCCTAATCAATTATGCCTCGGCATAATTGCGTCCGGAATCGGCTTTGTGCTTAGGCCTGCATGATGCAGGTCAGTTAGCCGTTATCGCATGGATGCGATGATTCTAGGCTAACATCCTTTATTAACTCCTTTCCGATTCCGTGACATCCGCCGGAGGCTTTGGGCCAACATGATGTTGGTCCCTCAGTCATTGCCACAGGACGTGGCGTTCTTAGACTGAGTTCCTCTATATCAGCAGGTGTTTGGATACCCACTGAAAAGTAACTTAAATTCGCATTCTTCTCACCACCTATAGAGGTGCGAGATTTCTGTACTTGTCGCTACGCTTTCGGTACAAAAGACATTTGCTGAAAGAAGTTAAAATGTAGAAAGCCAAAACCACATGTGGTTTTGGCTTAATGAGCGATTACTTAGTTTCACGGTGAAGAGTGTATTTCTTCTCGCGAGAGCAATATTTTTTAAGTTCAAGACGCTCTGGATTGTTACGCTTGTTCTTTTTAGAAATGTAGTTACGTTCGCCGCAATCTGTGCAAGCTAAAGTAATGTTTACGCGCATTATTAACCCTCCCACTCTATATCAAGAATTTAAATTTTGAGCATGATTTATACGACTAACCTATTATAACATAAAATGAAAAAAAATCTACCTTCATTTCATATTAAGTTCGCATATGGTAAAATACCTTATAATTACATACTTAATGAGGTGAAACTATTGGATTTATCCATCATACTTATGATTGTGGGGATTCTCCTAATTATTGCGTCGTTCTTTTTCAAAAATAGTGCGAAAAAAGTCGAACAAGATGTAGAGGAGCTATCCATCTCAATTTTTCAAGAAACAAATAATTTAAAACGTCGTCTAAAAATTGTTGAGGAGGAACTGTTATTAGAGCCAGAGTTTCAGGTTAAATCACAGTCAGCGCAAACTAACACTATACCAAATCCGAAGGTTCAACAGGTCATGCAAGCGGTTCAACAGGCTGCTCAGACATCGAAAATAGGACAAGCTGCTCCAAAAACGAAACCTATACATCAAATTATTATAAGTCAGGTGCTTGAACTTAATAAGCAGGGTCTTTCTGTAGCCGATATAAGTATTCGTTCAAATTTAACGGAAGAGCAAGTCCGCCAAGTGATTGCAAACGGAGGTCGGTAATCTATGAATAAGTCCGCTATCCGCGCATTTGGCATTGCACTTTTTCTTGTCGGAGCTTTGCTAGCTTTAGCAGTTCGTTTTGATCTCAATATCGGTCTACCAACTAAAGCTTCCAAAAACAACGAACATGTAGAGGAGCTTCAAAAAAAGCTCGAGCAGGCAAATAAAGAAATTGCATTGTTAAAGGAACAAGTTAAGCAAGCGCCGAAGGAAAACACGCAAAAGACAGATGCACTTAAAACAACGGCTAAAGACAAACATGAATCGGCATCCCAAGGAAACGTTACTACTATGACACTCCAAATTTATAGCGGTATGGAACCATATACTGTGGCGCAAAAGCTTGAAGATGGTGGCGTCATCGAAAATAGTGTTGAAATGGAACTTTTACTCGCTAACCCTAAATACGCTCGAAGCTTACAAATTGGCTCCTACGAGGTCAATTCTTCGATGTCTTTAGAGGAAATTGCAAAATTGATTACAGGGAAAAAGCAATAACATTACGATCCCATTGGTAAAAATGGCTGTCACCAAAAATCACAACTACTGATTTTTGATGACAGCCTACTTTGTTTAGTTTATGAAATTTGTTCTAAAAAACCTTTCATCATTATACTGCCCTCTTGTGTCCCAATGGATTCTGGATGAAATTGCAGCCCAAAAAGTGGGTACTCCTTATGTTGAATCGCCATAATTTCCCCATCATCATTGGACTTTGCTAAAATATTAAAATCCTCATGTAACGTGCTTGGCTCAATGACGAGAGAATGATAGCGCATTACTTCGATTTTACCTTCTAACTGAGCAAATAAGCCTGTTTTTTCGTATTGAATCGTAGATAATTTTCCATGCATTATATTTTTAGCTTGAACGATGCTTCCTCCAAAGGCTTGCCCTATCGATTGGTGTCCAAGACAAATGCCCAAAATCGGAAATTTCGTATAAAGCTCTTTAACAACATCCACTGTTATTCCTGCATCAATTGGCGTACCTGGGCCAGGCGATAAAATAATGGCTTCTGGTTGCATTTTCTCAATTTCTTCAACTGTCATTTCGTCATTACGTACTACTTTTACATTTTTCCCAAGCATACTTATTTGCTGAAATAAATTATATGTGAATGAATCATAGTTATCGATCATTAAAATCATTTTTTTACCTCCAATAGCGCGCGAGCTTTATTCAATGTTTCCTCGTATTCAGACAATGGCACTGAATCGTAAACAATTCCAGCCCCTGCCTGAACATGAGCACGATGTTCCTTAATAATCATTGTCCGAATGGCTAGAGCTAAATCCATATCCCCTGTAGCGGAAATATAGCCTACTGCACCTGCATAAACACCACGCTTCACAGGCTCAAGCTCATTGATAAGCTGCATAGCGCGAATTTTCGGCGCACCTGATACTGTACCAGCAGGTAAGCACGCTCGGAGAACATCCAAAACATGAACATCATCACGTAATTCGCCGATAACCTCTGATACAATATGCATAACATGTTTATAACGCTCAATATTCATATATTTCATTAGCTTCACTGAACCCACTTTGGCAATACGTCCAAGATCATTACGACCTAAATCCACTAGCATACGATGTTCAGCGATTTCTTTTTCATCATTTAATAAACCTTCCGCGATCGCGTTATCCTGCTCCACTGTTTTACCTCTTGGCTTCGTTCCTGCGATAGGATTTGTCGTAACCTTTCGATCCTTCACCTTAACGAGACTTTCAGGAGATGTTCCTAAAATGGTATACGTACCAAAATCCATATAGAACATATAAGGTGAAGGATTAGAAGTACGTAATTGACGATATAAAGCGAAAGGATTACCTGTATATGGTGAAGTGAATCGTTGTGATAAGACAATTTGGAAGATGTCACCCTTACGAATATGCTGCTCTGCACGTTCAACCAGTGCCACAAAATTTTCTTTGGCGATCATTGGTCTGAAATCTAGCTTTCCAAACGTCGCGTCGTCAAACGTTGTTCCAGCATAAAGCTGCTCCTTCATCGAAGAAATAGCCAATTCCATCGCTTCAAGAGAACGCCCTTCATCAAATAAATCGATTGCTGCTAGTGTAATCTCCTGCTTTAAATGATCAAAAACGATAAATGTATCATAGAAAAAGATATGAACATCCGGCATTTCTAAATCATCCTGCAAGTATTTACCTATTTTCTCTGTATAAAATACTGTTTCGTAACCAAAGAACCCAATTGCTCCCCCGAAAAAGGCAAAAGGGTACTGTGCCCTATGCAACGGCATAATCTGTTGTAATTTTATTAATACATTGGCGCTCGATTTTTCTGTTTCTCCATCTTTGGTAAAAGAATACCCATTCCTTTCTCCAATCAGTTCTGCAATTGGGTTGACGGCAATAAATGAGTAACGCCCACTTTCTTCATGCTTGGCAGACGATTCGAAAAGCATTTTATGCTTCCCTTCCAGTGATTGATAAACGGAAATTGGCGTCATCATATCACCCTGCAATGCCTTCATGGCAAACTTTCTAAGCTCAACTGTCATACTCTTTCTCTCCTTTTCTGCGCTCTGCTCTTCTACACCAAAATCTATCAATTATGCATTGACGTAATGGACGCTGCCGCTTCGTTAGCATTTCGCTTTCACTACTATAAACATTACGTCCGGATTTTGAACTGTGTAAACACTATTCATTCCGCCAAAACATATAAAAAAAGGCCTTTCCATCGCAAAAGGACGGAAAAGCCGTGGTGCCACCTTCATTGGTCCTTATCAATTATGCCCCAGCATAATAGCATTCAGCTGATATTTGGATATCCGCTGAATGAGTTAAAAGACCCACTCTATACCCTGTAACGTAGGCAGACGCTAATCCATACTTTATTCAGGATTAGAGCTCCGAAGTCCATTCACCATTTATTTGTACTAGTTTCCACCAGCCACTAGCTCTCTATAACAAATAATAATGGCTACTACTCTTCATCAAAGCTGATTACATATATTCATTGTAAAACAAGGAAACTAACAATTCAAATTATTTTTTATTACTTATCCATTCATCTTCAGCCAGATTAGCTACTATAATATTTAGTTCTTGAAAGATTTGACGAATAGCAAACAAAATATCCTGTCGTACATTTAGCATCACTGCCGTATCATTTGTTGCCACATAGAAACGTACAAGGACTCGATAGGAAGTTGGATAAAACTCATCTATAAATACATGAATCATTTCTTTTTCTGTTTGAGCATGCAAATAAATTTCCTTTTGAATGGCACTTAAAGCACCGCGTAATGTTTCTTCTTCATTTTCAGCAGCTACAAATAAAAATTGCTCACATTTTCGTTTTTCCCTTCTTGATAAATTATAAATTGGTCGATTTGCCAAATAAGAGTTAGGCACATAAACAAGCCCTTTATCACCCGTTTGAATTAATGTACTTCGAAGATTAATATCCTCAATGGTTCCTTCAATTTTTTGGTCCTCTGTTGCTATCCAATCGCCAATTTGAAACGGGTTATCTAATGCGACTGACATCCCACCAAAAACATGCCCTAGTGTATCCCGAATACCAAAGGCAATTGCCACACCCGTTAAACCAATCCCCGTTAAAAAGCCATTCAAGTTAAAATCCCAGAATGAAGCAATCGTAAACATTGCCAATATCATGATAAGCACTTTTCCTATACGGAGAAAAAACGGTAAGAGGACGTTTGGTTCTTCTTCGCTATTCAGCTGCAAAGGCTGTTTTGTATAAAAATGTAAAACATCATATACACCTTTAAAGGCAAAAAAAACAATAATGGACAAAACAAAATTCTTTGTCACTGCATTTGTAAATAAATTTTCTTTTAATAATATGGTTAAGCTGAGTACAATCACTGCAAACATGAATGCATAGCGAATCGCTTTATTAAATTGTGCGAGCACGGTTGCCTGAAAGTTACGCTGACGATTTCTCAAAAATGTAACAGTGCGATTAATCATTTTCTTTATAATAAAATGCTGAAAAAGCCAACCCATTATACAAAGTGCAACGGCAATAATAACTTCCATCCACGTTGGGGTTGAAATATCAGGTAATAACCATTTCAATGAATTCAAATTTCATTCTCCTCTAACTACTATGTATTATTCACAGAAAAGGAGCCGATCAACAATGACGATCAGCTCCGTTTTTATTGAATTGCATCATCCGCAAAAAAAGCCTTATTAGCAAACCAAAATTGCTGCTCATTAAAATTATGTTCATGCATAGCGATAACCGAAAATTCTGCATGATACTTACGCTTCATTTCCTCAAGTACAGCCTTCGCTTGCTTTCCAACTAGATGCTGTCCATCAATCGGAGTACCTTCTGTAAAAATAATAATATCCGCTTCTGTACAATGCTGATTTTCTTGGAGCAAGCCCTTTACAAAATGGAGCACAGGCAGAACAGCAGCTTCTCCCTTTGCCTTATATTCAATAAAACCCTTAAAATCGGATAAATTTAAATGGCCGTTTTCAAATCGATAATGTACATGAATTTGACAATCATATGGAATGATATATAAATCTCGACGTTCACGGTGCGCGGTCATAAATAACGGTAAAATTATGCTTTTACAAAGCTCAGAATATGCCGCCATACCAGTTGTTTGCTCAAGACAAATAATAATTGGACCTGTTTCTTTTTTGTATTCATCAAACGGAACATATAGGATATTTCCTTTTTTTATTGTTTGACGATTAAGCTTTTGACGCCTAGCTATTTGCCACTTTCGCTCATCGTAATAACGCCGTTCTTTTCCATTAGTCAATCGTTCTGTCTGCTCAATAGCTGGTATATTTTTATAAATTTCATGCATGATATCCGCCAATTCAAGTGCAAATGCTGCCATATTTCGTAATGTTTCACTCTTGTAAAAATAGTCAATAAAAAAACATTGTTCCTTATCACTTAATTCCTCAAGATGTAAGTTTTCGTATAGAAAACATAAAAAGTCACGTTGTTCTGACGTGAATTCCAGATCAAATTTCTTTATGAGTGATTCTACAGCGTCTTTCACGAAGCAGCACCTCCGCAGCACATTTTTTCGGATAATGTCTATAGTATAACCAAAATAAATTTTTGACAATACAATAACGTTTGCAGTATTTTGACGCTATTTTTAATAACAATGTTGCTGTTATTAATAATGTCATGGAAAACTATATGCCTACAAAATTAAGTATTCTATTAAATAAAGTATGGCACTTCGATAAAACGAGTGTTTGATTTCCGTTCCAGCTGGGCGCTTTCCTAGGGGCGTCCGATGAGCCGCTGATCCCTAAGGAGTCGCCCAGCCTCCACTCCAATCAAACACTCCGCGTAGTATGTATATTCTGGCATTTTATTCTAATTTATAGTGTTAAAACACAACTTCAGCAATGTTTTTATGTGCGAAAGCGGAGCGGTGGCAACAGAAGTGGTTTTTACGAAAGTGGAACGATAGCAATAACGCAAGCGAAGGAAGCGGCTGGATACTCGCCATAGGAAAGCGAGTAGCATGGAACAATCCTCATTTAAAGCAACACCATATTTACAATAATCTCCTTAACCGTTTGTTTTTTAACACTATGAAAAAAGAGCCTATTATTGGCTCTTCTCTGATTTGCAGACTAATGTTACCCCTAATTGAATTAAGCTGTATGATGATTTAATCGTGAGTCTTAAACAATCAGTATTTTGTAGGAGCGTTGAAATCGTCTCGCTTTTTTAAGGTGAGACTTTCTTCATATAGAAGATAATGGAACACACTCCTTTATAACCAGATCTTTTTTATTTGTTAATCATAGTCATAATAATATTTTGTTTCAGCTTATCCGCTCATACTAATGATGAGGAGCTGTTGATTTTTCACGGAGAGTGGCGACTCCAGCGGGATGAGCTTGCGCTGAAAGCCCCCGCAGGAACGTAGTGACGAGGAGATTGATCAATTATGCCTCGGCATAATTGCGTCCGGAAACGGCTTTGTGCCTGCACAAAGAACTCCTTTCCGATTCCGTGACATCCGCCGGAGGCTTTAACTACTTTCAGCGGGTGTCCAAACACCTGCTGAAAGTAGTTAAAGCCAAGCCCGCGGAAAGCGCCAACTCGGAGTGAAAATCAACCTTTGTTTATTGATACACTTATTCTTATGTCGACAAACTAAAAAGAGCCTATAATTGGCTCTTCTCTAACTAATTATTTAATTCATAATGTTTACCTTTGACTAAGTAAAATAAGTGTTCAGCAATATTTGTTGCATGGTCAGCTGAGCGCTCTAAATATCGGCAAACAAATGTTAAGTGTGTGATTTGAGAAATATGTGCTGGATTTTCAGCTCCTGCACGTAGCAATAGCGTTATTGTCGCTCCATATAAATCATCCACATAATCATCTAGTTCAGCAATTTCTTTGGCATGAACAGTATCTTCCTCTGTAAAAGCTTTGATAATACTCTCTAGCATTTCCACAGTCTTGTTACACATCGTTTGCAAATTTGTTGTCGAAAAGACAAGTGGCTCTTTTCCAATACGAATCGTTTCTTTTGCAATATTAACTGCATAGTCCCCTACTCTTTCCATATCAGATGCGGCTTTGACTAGCACCATAAGACGACGTAAATCAGTAGCTACAGGCTGCTGCTTAGCAATCATTAAAATAACATGATCATTGATTTCTTCTTCAAGACGATTGATGATTAAATCGTCCTCAAGAATCTTTAAGGATGCCTCTAAATCCTGATTTAATAATGCTTCAAATGCTATTTTAAGAGCATTGATACTGCTATTGGCAATCTCGATAAATTGTTCCTGGACTTCTTTTAATTCCTGTTCAAAACGTTCACGTACTACCATCTCCTGCTCCTCCTTAACCGAATCGACCTGAAATATAATCTTCAGTACGTTGATCTGCTGGTGTTTGGAAGATAACGTCTGTTTTATCGTACTCAACGACCTCTCCACTTAGGAAAAATGCTGTACGATCAGAAATTCGCGCCGCTTGTTGCATATTATGTGTCACGATAATAATTGAATAATCTTTTTTCAGCTCTTGTACAAGCTCCTCGACTTTTAATGTAGAAATCGGATCAAGTGCAGATGTTGGCTCATCCATTAAAATAACATCTGGTTCAATTGCTAAACAGCGAGCAATACAGATTCGTTGCTGCTGACCACCTGATAAACCATATGCATTTTGATTTAAGCGATCCTTTACTTCATCCCAAATTGCCGCACCACGTAAAGATTTTTCAACAATCTCATCAAGAATTTTCTTATTTTTTATGCCATGGATACGTGGTCCATATGCAATATTATCGTAAATAGACTTCGGGAATGGGTTTGGCTTCTGGAACACCATACCTACACGAGTGCGTAATTCCTCAACAGTGTAGCTTTTATCTAAAATATTGCGCTCACGATATACTATTTCACCTGATGTTCGAACACTCGGTACAAGCTCTACCATTCTATTTAGCGTTTTTAAATAAGTAGATTTCCCACAGCCTGAAGGGCCAATTATAGCTGTTACTTCATTTTCGTAGATGCTTAAATTGATGTCTTTTAAACCATGATGATCACCGTACCATAAATTTAAATTACGTGTATCATAAACTACTTTTTTGGCAACATCAGCAGATGGCTTTGTAGCCGTATGAATCGATTTGACAACAGATTTTTCCTCTTTTATACCCAGTACCATAAGGTCACCTCATTAATAACGTTTTTGGAATTTATTTCGAATAAAGATGGCAATAGAGTTCATCAGTAAAAGCACTGTCATAAGAACTAAAATACCGGCTGCCGCTACATATTGAAATGCCTCTTGCGGACGTTTTGCCCAATCGTAAATTTGCATTGGTAAAGCAGTGAATTGGCTTAATAAACCATTAGGTAAAAACTGTAAAATAACAGGGATACCAATAACAACAAGTGGTGCTGTTTCACCTATCGCACGAGACATCGCTAATATACTTCCTGTTAAAATCCCTGGAATAGCTGCTGGTAGCACAACATGTAATATCGTTTGCCATTTTGTCGCGCCCATACCGTAAGAAGCTTCGCGTTGTTCATTCGATACTGCACGAATAGCCTCCTGCGCCGCAACAATGATCACTGGTAAAATCAATAAACTCATTGTTAAACCGGCTGCTAAAACACTTTTCCCTAATCCCAACATCCGAACAAAAATTGTTAACCCTAGTAAACCAAAAACAATGGAAGGTACACCTGCTAAGTTAGAAATATTCATACGAATAAAGTCGTTTAGTCTATTTTTCTTTGCATATTCCTCTAAATAGATAGCAGTCCCTACACCTATAATAATCGACACTGGAGCAACAACTGCCATCAGCCAAAGTGAACCTATTAAAGCTGCCTTAATACCCGCTTTATCTGCAAATCGTGAAGCAAAATTTGTTAAAAAATCGATTGTTAAATAGTCGACACCTTGTGTAATTATTCGATAAAGCAAAATAGCTAGTGACACTAATGCAAAGGTCGTTGCTAAGAAGAATAATGACTTCCAAACTTTATTGAATGTAATACGCTTTGTCATTCGTTTCATTACGACTGTGTCATCCATATAGCGCATGCTAGTAAACCTCCCTGAAGCGTTTCGAAATATAGTGAGCAATTAAATTCATCACTAAAGTAAAGATAAATAATGTGAATCCTACTGAATAAATCGAATAATAAATTGTCGTACCATAGCCAGCATCGCCTGTTGCAACCTGTACAATATACGCAGTCATCGTTTGAATCGAGTCTGTCACATCTAAATCGAATTTAGGTGTAGATCCGCCTGCAAGTGATACGATCATCGTTTCACCAATTGCCCGGGAAATGGCGAGGACAACCGAAGCGATAATGCCCGATAATGCCGCTGGTAATACTACTTTTATAGCTACCTCAAATTTTGTTGCTCCAAGTGCTAAAGCTCCTTCACGCATACTATTCGGGACAGATGACATCGCATCCTCAGAGAGTGACGTAATCATTGGTAGAATCATAATACCTACAACAATCCCCGGACTAAGTGCATTAAAAAGTTTCAGTCCTGGAATAATTTGCTGTAACATCGGCGTAACAAATGTTAATGCAAAGAAGCCATAAACAATCGTTGGTACACCTGCTAACACCTCTAAAATAGGTTTTACCGTGCGTCTTATTTTTTCGCTTGCATATTCACTTAAATAGATTGCAGAAGCAATGCCAAATGGTACTGCTACGACAACTGCAATAAGTGTGACTTTCAATGTTCCAGCGATTAAAGGTAATATCCCAAATAACGGTTCCTTCCCTGAAAACGGTAGCCACTGTGTACCAAATAGGAAATCCGTAATTGAAACACGTTTAAAGAATTCAAACGTTTCAAAAATAAGGGTGAAAACAATGCCAAATGTCGTCAATATAGAGATAAGTGCCGCTGAAAATAATAGAGTTGGCATTGCTTTTTCCACTATTTTCTTTGTTTTTTTATTGCGCGAATTTGCAATTAATTGCTGCACAGATGATGTCTTGTTTTCTTTTTGAGAAACCATTGGGTGCTCCTTTCAAATAAGAGAGGGAAAGAGCATACATCTCTTTCCCACTATGCATGTCTACTTATTTCAAGCCTTCTAAAGTTTTTAAAGCTTCACTATATTTATCTTCTGGTAGACTGACATAACCTACTGCTTCTGCCATGTCTCCTGCGTGCTCAAGTGTATATTTGATAAAGTCATATGCCGCTTCGCTTTCTTTCATAGCACTATTTTTCACATATACAAATAGTGGTCGTGAAAGCGGTGCGTATTCACCAGATTCGATTGTTTTATTTGTTGGCTCAATGCCGTTTACTTTCACAATACTTAATTTATCTTTATTTTCTAAGTAGTAAGCATAGCCAAAGAAGCCGATTGCGTTTTTGTCACCCGCTACACCTTGAACTAGCATGTTATCATCCTCTGATAATGTTGCTGATTTTGCTAGATCAGCACCGTCTAAAATTGTTTCATCAAAGTAATCATACGTCCCTGAGTCAGTACCCGGTGAGTAATACACGATTTTTTCATCTGGCCAAGATGGATCTATATCAGACCATTTTTTAGCTTTACCATCTTCAACCCAAATTTTCTTTAATTGTTCAACTGTTAGATCCTTCGCCCAATCATTTTCAGGGTTCACGACAACCGATATGCCATCATATGCTAAAGGAAGTTCTGTAAAAGCAATTCCTGCTTTCTCTAGTTTTGCTTTCTCTTCATCTTTTATATGACGAGATGCATTAGAAAAGTCTGTCTCACCTGCGATGAATTTTTCAAAGCCACCACCAGTACCTGAAACACCTACCGATACTTTGACATTCGGTTGAGTCCCTGCATACTCTTCAACAACTGCCTCAATAATTGGTGCGACAGTTGATGAACCATCTCCAGAAACAGCTCCTTGCAGTTTTTTGTCAGCAGCATCTTGTCCTGAGCTCGCTGGTGCGTTTGTTTCTGCATTCTTACCATTTTGTGCAGAGTCGCTACCGCATGCACCAAGCATTAATGCTGAACCCATTACCGCTGTCATCGTTAAGTACTTCCACTTTTTCATCTCATTTGCCTCCGTCACTAACATTTTTATAGTTATTTGTCTTACAATCTTTACTATAATGATTAAATGTTGAAGTCGTATAAACAGTTCGTAAAAGAGACGTAAAGGAATGTAATGCTTTGTAAACGATTGTAAAGATGAATTTACAATTGCAATCAATTTCGCCTTGGCGTAATTGTCGCCGACGCTTTGCTTTCGCGCAGAAAAACAATGTAGCAATAGCTTCGCTTTCGCTACAGATAAATTGCCACAGGACGTGGCGTTCTTAGACTGAGTTCCTCTATTTCAGCAGGTGTATGGATACCCGCTGAAAAGGGACCACATCTGCATTCATCTCACCATCTTAAGAGGTGGGAGTCTTCTTCTGAATGAAGATAAAACTTGCTTCCTATTGGAAAGATGCTATAATAATCAATTGTGTCAGGAAATAATCTAAGAGGAGTTTGACTTTGTGGTTAAGCATGCAAAAGTACCAAATGCCGATTACTTTAAAACATATTTAACACTTGTTATGGAACATCGGGAATTTACTCTACAGGAAGCCATTGATTTTATGGTAGAGTCTTATTTCTGTAATAATATAGAGCTTTATGGAATAAAACCGAAACAACAATTTGAAATAGCTATTCAACAATTATCTGTATAATAAGTCTTGTATATAAAAATAAATAAAACACGGTATGAAAATTGTGATTTTTCATACCGTGTTTTTTTCTCGGGTATTCAATAATACTCTGAAACTATAAAAAAACCGCTAGGCATTAAAATGCACTAGCGGTTTCTCTTATTTTTGCTCATCTTCACCAATTTTGTCTTTTGAAATAGCTGGTAAAATTGGTTGTTTTACATTACTATCTGTCACCTTTTCAGCGTTATATTTTGCCTTTAACTCAAAATATTTATCTACAGCTTTTCTTGCAATATCACTATTAGCCGAAAAAGGTTGGCTAGGGTTTGTTGATCCCCAAGGAATAACTACGGCATAGGCAATTTCAGGATTTTCATAAGGTGCAAAGCCGACATGTGTATAAGTAAGTGAATACTGACCCCAATACTGTCGTAAATCTCCGTAATACATTACTTCAGCTGTCCCTGTTTTCCCTGCCGCTGTATAAGGTGCATTTGCAAATTGTCTTTTTGCTGTACCATTTGCGCCCGTATAAACACGACGTAACCCTTGTTTTACATAGTTAATTTCATCTGATGAATTATCAATATGATTTAAAATTGTTGGTCCTATTTCTGTTACTAATTGACCTAGTGATTGCCCATCTTTTGATGGTTCACGTACCTCCTTCACAACATGTGGCTGAATGCGATAGCCGCCATTTGCGATTGTCGAGATATACTGTGCCAATTGTAAAGGTGTATACGTATCATACTGTCCAATCGCTAAATCGAGTGCTTTACCCCCATAGGTTGGACCAGTTGGACCTTTTACCCCACTAACTTCATTTGGTAAATCAATCCCTGTATTTACACCTAACCCGAATTGTGCATAAGAATTACGCATTTTTGGGAAAGTATCGTCATTTAAACGAAGTGGCATCCCATATTTATATGGTGTTCCATTAATAAGCAAAGCTGTTTTAAACATATAAACGTTTGAAGACTGCTCCAAGGCTCTTAAACCATTCATTGAAATATAGCCACTAGGATTAAAAATAGATTTTTTTACTGGTGTATTTAATAAATGGATTGGTTCATCCCCTAATACAGTACTTGGCTTAATAGCTCCTAATTTATACCCAGTTAGTAATGTTGCTGCCTTAACTGCAGAACCTGCCTCATAAGCTGTTGTAAAGGTGCCATACGAATAATCAACGACTTCATTCTTGCCTGTTTCAGGATTTTTTTCGATTTTTTTACCAACCATTGATAAAATATCGCCTGTATTTGGGTCCATCATTACTAAAAAGGCACGATCAAGTAAAGACGAAGCCCCCTGTGATTTTAATTTTAGCAACTCTTCCTCAACAATTTTTTCAGTTTCAGCTGTTAACTCGCTATCTAGTGTTAAGACTAAATCTTTACCAGGCTCGCCTTCATAGGTTGTAACGGTATCGACTACCTGCCCTTTTTTATTCGTAATATTTTTAACCACTGATTTTTGCCCTTGCAGTAAATCTTCATATTGCGCTTCAATATAACTTTCACCAACACGGTCATTTCGTGAATAATCACGAGCTAAATAATAATTCAGCTTTTCTTTCGGAATCCCTTTTGCTGGTACTGTTGTGCGTCCTAAAATAGCGAGTGACGATAATTTCAAACGCTTCCAGTCAGTTGTTGTGTTAACGCCTGGTAATTGAGTTAAACGCTCAGAGACACGTGCAAATTCATCGGCAGATACATTTTCACTCTTAATAATTTGCGGTGATAAATTGTATCCTGATACCATCTCTCGATAGATTGCTAATACTTCTATGTCCTTTTCTGTCAATTGCAATAATTCTTCGTTTGTGATTCGTTCACGAACAAGTTTATCTATCTGTGCATTGATTTGACTTTCCGTTACATCTTCTTGTGCCCTAATTTTCTTTTCTTCTTTCTCTGTTACTTTTGCATAGGCAGCGTCATGATTTTTTATAATCCAAAAATCTTGTTTGTCACGTAATGTGACACGGGTCGTTGGCTGCTCAATCAATTGTGCCAGCTTTTCGGCTATGTCTAGCATGTCCTTTGTTTTTGTCGTCGACATTTTCGTATACGTAATAGCATTTTCTGGTTGATTATCCACTAAAATACGCCCGTATCGATCATACATACGTCCCCTTGGCACACTTGTATTGACAGCTACCTCCTCTTTTCGCTCTAAATCGCGTACATATTCTTCCCCTTTTACGATTTGCATATAGCCAAGTCTAAAAATTAGCATCGAAAATACGATAAATATAGCAAAGAAAAGGACATTCATACGAAATGTTAAATTAGAGTTATGTTTTGCTTTAACACTCGTCGCGCGATTTTTTCCCGGTGCTTTGCGCATATGTATTCCCCTCCTCATCTAATTACAATTTAAATACACACGATATTTAGTATACCATTCGAAGGTACGACAGGAAAGCATGCACTTGCGAATTTATGATTGAAAACATCATTTTATTTGACGGCACTTTAAGTTGAAAAGTTTCTGTTTTTTACCGATTGCTTGAAAAATAATTTTCACATTAAATATTGGGAGGTGAGGCACAATGTGAAGCTTCCCCAAATTTTCCGGCGATTGTTCCTCCCTTTCAGCCAATAGGCGTGTGGGGCATTCACCTCCATCTTAAATAATATTGGATACCTTAAAGATTATAGAACCTAAAAAAAGGCAGTAAAAAAGGCTATGCCTCGGTGACTCATCACCTTTGACATAGCCTTCTATTAAACAGAGATTATTTTGCAGCTTGGAATTTAGCTTCTACTACATCCCAGTTTACTACGTTCCAGAATGCACCGATGTAATCTGGACGACGGTTTTGGTAGTTTAAGTAGTAAGCATGCTCCCAAACGTCTAAACCTAGGATTGGAGTTTTACCTTCCATAACTGGAGAGTCTTGGTTTGGAGTAGATGTAACAGCAACTGAGTCACCATCAACGATTAACCAAGCCCAACCTGAACCGAAGCGAGTTGTAGCAGCTTTTGCAAATTCTTCTTTGAATGCATCGAAAGAACCGAATTTAGCATCGATTGCTTTTGCAACTTCGCCAACTGGAGTTTTTGAACCGCCTGGGGCGATTACTTCCCAGAATAATGAGTGGTTAGCATGTCCGCCACCGTTGTTACGTACAGCAGTTTGTTTGTCAGCTGGAAGAGCATCAATGTTTGCGATAAGATCGTTAATGTCTTTTTCAGCAAATTCAGTGCCTTCTACTGCTGCGTTTAAGTTTGTTACATAAGTATTGTGGTGTTTAGAATGGTGAATTTCCATTGTTTTTGCATCGATATGTGGTTCTAATGCGTCATAAGCGTAAGTTAATTGTGGTAATTCGTAAGCCATTGTTAAGTTCCTCCCTAAAGTAAAGAAATAATTTAGTACATTCTTAGATTATCAAAATTGGTCAAACCATTCAACGAAAAATACTTCAAATTGAAGATTTCAGCCTTTTGACTGAAAAGCCAATACGATTACTATACTAACCTGTTTTTTAAATGGTTAAACTTCATATGGAAGAAAATCATATCGCTATAAAGAACACGACAATCATGACGATTTGAATTACTGCTTTTGCAAGTGTTGATGCTAAGAAGCCAACGAGAGAGCCAACACCGCTTTTTACAGCCTCTCCAAATGTACGACGCTCTACGATTAGCTCTGCAATCACCGCTCCTAAAAATGGACCGACTAGTATACCTACAACCGGAATGACGAAAGGGCCGATTAATAAACCAATGGTACTGCCCCACATACCAGCATTTGAACCACCAAATTTTTTAATACCAAAGGCATTCGCTACAGAATCAGCAACAAATAATATGACAACAAATATAATTTCACTCGCCCAGAACCACCAGCTTAGCTCTGCAAATGAAAAAAATAATCCATATACTAAAAAACCACCGATTAAAAAAAGCACACCTGGAATTATCGGGTAAACCAATCCAACAAATGAAATGACAAAGCAGGCAATCACTAAGATCCAGCCAACAACTTCCATAAAAATTCTCTCCTTTTGTCGTACATTGCCTTTCATACGGATTTACAAAGCTGAAGGTTTCATTTATCTTCATTCAGCAGATGTATTTGAAAAGGAATGAATTGTGCGGGCACTATTCAAAATCCAGACGCATTGTTTATCTGTGCGAAAGCGAAGCGACAGCAACAAATGTTTTCTGTAGCGAAAGCAAAGCGTCAGCTACAATTACGCCAAGGCGAAATCGATCTAATTTCTAATTCCTAAAATAGAGTCAGCTATATTTACAGCATGATCTCCTATACGTTCTAAATTGCTAACGATATCCGTATAGACGATTCCCGCCGCTCCATTACATTCATTTGTATTTAAGCGCGCAATATGCTTTTGTCTTAGCTTATCTTCCATATCATCTATCAAGCTTTCGAGCTCAGTTACTTCCTGTGCCAAGCTCAAACTAGCTGTATCCAGAGCCGCTATACTCTTTCGTACAGCTTCAATCGCTAAGCTAAACATGCCTATTAAATCTTGTCGTGCTGACTTACTTAAACTTACTTCGTGATGATCTTTATATTGTAAAAGCTCTAAAATATTTTCAAAATGGTCGCCAATTCGTTCAATGTCTCGTACATTTGTTAGAAGGGTATGGTGTCTTACTGAGTCTGCACGAGAAAGTGGCTGCTTAGACACCATCACTAAGTAATTCGTGATTTCCTTGTCTAAATGATTGATCGCTACTTCTAATTGTAAAACTGTAGGAATATGAGTAGCTTCTCCTGTTTTCATATATAAAAATGTTTCTTCTAAGCCATGAAGGGCATGCTCTCCCATACGTAGCACTTCCTCCTTTGCTTGCCCAAGTGCAATCGCTGGAGAAGAATCAATGAATGCTGGATCTAAATGCTTCGTTGTTACATCAATATTGCCATCATTCCCAGGAACTAGCTTCGTGACAAGTACAGCCAATCCTCCGATAAATGGCAGCTGAATCATCATATTAATAATGTTAAATGAGCCATGCGCTATCGCTATTTGCATTTTCGCCTCTAAATGGAATAGCCCGCTAACCCACTGAACGTAATGCATAAATGGTGTAAAGAACACCATGAAAATGATCGTACCTATAATATTAAATAACACGTGTGCCGCTGCCGCACGTTTAGCATATATAGAAGCACCCAGTGAAGCTAATACTGCCGTAATAGTCGTACCTATATTTTCACCAAATAAAATAGGTAAAGCACTATCTAAGCCAATTAAATGCTCAGCATACAAGCCCTGTAGCACACCAACAGTAGCTGTTGAGCTTTGGACGAGCAATGTAAAAACAGTCCCAAGAAAAATTCCTAAAATGGGCTGATTGCTTAGATGAATCGTTAATGATTCAAAGTCCGCTAATTGATGAAGTGACTGCATGCTTGCACTCATTAACTCTAATCCTAAAAATAATCCCCCGAAGCCAAATAATATTTGTCCAATATACTGATATGTCGCTTTCTTAAAGAAAAATAACAGCCCTGCACCAATCGCCAATAACGGATAAAAATAAATGCCGATATTAATACCAATAATAAATGCGGTTATGGTCGTTCCAATATTGGCCCCCATGATGACACCGATTGCTTGACGCAATGTTAAAAACCCTGCACTCACTAGCCCAACCGTAATCACCGTCGTTGCAGAGCTCGACTGGATACAAATCGTCACAATTATGCCTACTAACACTCCCATTAAAGGGTTTGTTGTAAAACGATTCAACCATTCACGCAGTCGATCATCTGCCGATTTTTGGAGCCCATCCCCCATAAATTTAATGGAAAATAAAAAGACTCCTAAACCGCCTAAAAATTGAAACAGTATGCTTTGCCAATCTATTGTCAATTGTATTCGCTCCAATTCCTACGTCTCTACTACTCTATTCCTAATCTTTAAATGATAGTATAGAAAAAGTAAAGAAAACCTTTAACTTCTTTACACAATATTAACATTTCATCATCGTATTCTCAGTTATTATTACTTATTTCATATCTTGTCAAAGTTGAACATGATAAAATATCGATTGGAGGAGATATGTTTATGAAACACTCGCAACTATTTATCGATAGCTTAATTCATCCAAAAAAACTTGCTACCTATCGTTTATTACCCATAGGAAAAGTCATTCAATATACCTTTCTTCTAATTACTGTTGTTACAGTTTTCTCATTTGGTCGTTTTACAGCTGGTATGTCTGTTGATACATTTGATATGAATAGTTTAAATGGTATAACTGAATACATAGAAGGCGTTAAATGGGTATTGTATCCCGTGACATTCATTATGCTTTTTGTTTTTACAACGATGCTTATTTTTGCACAAATTGCTCTCTATGCCTTGGCAGGTCTACTGATCTTAAAAGTCATGAAACGTCGCGGAGAATACCGTCATATTTGGCGTACTACAACATTTGCTATGACTTGGGCAACTCTAATAAGTATGCTATCAGATTATCTACCGATTAACAGTACAATTATCTCTGTTTTCTCTTTATTTTTAACAGTGACTCTACTTATCGTTGCCATGACTAAGTATCCAAAACAACCAAACACAAAATAATGTGCATGATTCCCCTCTCTTCTAAATATAGTGTAGAAAAGGAGGGGATTTTTTGCGTGCTTTAGTGTTAACAGCTATCATCATTATTTTTGCTTTTGTCGTGAAAGTAGATTTAACAGAAGGTTCATTACATCTTGCTACCATTTCTCCGAAAAATACGGAAAACGCCCTTTGTGAAAAGCTGCAAGAGCCAAATTATATCACTGTACAGACTATTCAAGGTGATACCATTCACAGTTTATTTGCACTTCATCCTGCCAAAGTACCCATGACCTTTCCTGAACGTTTACAACTTTTTTATGAATTGAATCCGCATTTACAATTACAGGCCCTTGTTCCTGGTGAAAATATTAAGCTTCCGCTGTCATTTGAATTTGAAAACAAATGTGGAAAATGAAAAGTTAGCGTTTCTTCCTTGTCCTTATTTTCTTACACTGCTAAAATAAATGTCAGTGACGGTCGAAAGTATGGCCCGAAAAGGAGAGAAAGTTAATGACTGAAATTTGTCACCGTACAAATACACGTCCCGTGCGTGTCGGTAACTTAACATTAGGTGGTAGTAATGAATTATTCATTCAAAGTATGTGTACAACAAAAACACATGATGTCGAAGCAACAGTAGCAGAAATTCTTCGTCTAGAGGAAGCAGGCTGTCAAATTGTTCGTGTCGCAGTTCCAGATGAGCGTGCAGCTGATGCGATTGCAGAAATTAAAAAACGTATCCATATTCCATTAGTAGCTGATATTCACTTTGATTATAAATTAGCATTAAAAGCAATTGAAAATGGTATCGATAAAGTTCGCATTAACCCAGGTAATATTGGGCGTAAAGAAAAAGTAGAGGCTGTTGTTAACGCAGCTAAGGCTAAAGGTATTCCGATCCGTATCGGGGTAAACGCTGGTTCATTAGAACGTCATATTTTAGAAAAATATGGTTACCCTACTGCAGACGGTATGGTAGAATCTGCCCTTCACCATATTAAAATCTTGGAGGACTTGGACTTTCACGATATTATCGTATCCATGAAGGCATCAGACGTAAATCTAGCGATTGAAGCCTATGAAAAAGCGGCTAAAGCCTTTGATTATCCTTTACACTTAGGAATTACTGAATCAGGTACATTATTTGCTGGTACAGTAAAATCAGCAGCAGGCCTTGGTGCAATTCTATCAAAAGGTATTGGTAATACATTACGTATATCACTATCAGCAGACCCTGTTGAAGAAATAAAAGTAGCACGTGAGCTATTAAAATCATTTGGTCTTGCTTCAAATATGGCAACCCTTATTTCTTGTCCAACATGTGGTCGTATCGAAATTGATTTAATTTCAATTGCCAATGAAGTAGAAGAATATATTTCTAAACTTAATGTACCGTTAAAAGTAGCTGTTCTTGGTTGTGCGGTTAACGGTCCTGGTGAAGCACGCGAAGCCGACATCGGTATTGCTGGTGCTCGTGGTGAAGGTTTACTATTTATGAAGGGCAAAACAGTTCGTAAAGTGCCTGAAGAAACAATGGTAGAAGAATTGAAAAAGGAAATCGATAAATTAGCAGCTGAAATGGTAGAAAAACGCGCGGCTGAAGAAGCTGAAAAAGCGAACGCCTAAGGAGGTGCTAGCATGAAAAAGCCCCGTTTCGGTATTGATATCGATGGAACAGTGACATGTCCTAGTACACTCATCCCACATATTAATAAACAATACAATGTAAATATTACACTCGACGATGTGTGCGAATATGATTTTTTATCAGCATTTCCCCACCCTGTTGATCGTGTAGCATTTAATACATGGTTTAAAGAAAATGAGCCATTTATGTATGAAGTATCTGAAGCAGCTAAAGATGCGAAACATATTTTAAATACGTGGAAAGAAAACTACGAACTTTATTACATCTCTGCACGTGGTGAGAATGTATCAGATGTTACGGTAAATTGGTTTAATTCACAGTCTATTCCGTACGATCATATCGAGCTCATTGGTAGTCACGATAAGGTTTCTGTAGCAAAAAAACATGGTGTTGAGGCATTCTTTGAGGATAAGCATGATAATGCAGTTATGCTTGCGGAGGAATTAAAAATACCGGTCGTATTATTTGACACTCCGTATAATCGTCTTGCTATTCCGGACAATGTCGTACGAGTTTATAACTGGCAAGAAGCCAACCAATTTATCACTAACTATTTTAAGTAAATAAGGGAGTCGTGTTCATGTATTGAACACGACTCTTCTTCTTTTATACATCAAGTATCCCTCGTAACCAACGCTCCACAAAATTTTCAAAGGTAATGCCATAATTTTCATAAACAGCATGGTAGACGAAATAAGTTCCTAATCGCTCAAGTAATTCATCATTAATCTTCATCACAAACCGCTCCTTTTCTTTTATCAATTTCGCCTTGGCGTAATTGCGTCCGGATTTTGAATTGTGCTCAGGCCTGCACAATGCAGGTCAGTTAGCCGTTTTCGCAGGATGTGAAGGTTTTAGGCTAACATCCTTATGCTCATTCCTTTGAAAATCCGTGACATCCGCCGGAGGCTTTGGGCCAACATGATGTTGGTTACTCAGTCGTTGCCACAGGACGTGGCGTTCTTAGACTGAGTTCCTCTATTTCAGCTGGTGCTTGGACATTCAAGGAAAAGAACTCACACCATCATTCATCTAACCACCCTCTGAGGTGAGAGTTTTTTGTACCTGACGCTTCGCTTTCGCTACAAAAACATTTGCTGAATGAAGATAAATTTACTAAATTTTCAGATACTTAAACTTACAATTTCTCGAACATTCTAGTGGAGGTCGCATCGTTGCAAAACCGTCACAATCTGCCGCCTTCATGCCCTTTCTTCATAGTTTTCTTTTCGTTAATATAGTAGTAACAACTTGCAATACTGGAGGGAATACTTGTGAGATGGATGACAAAGGTAGCTTGTATAACATGTCTTTGCGCGCTGCTAGCTGGCTGTGGTGATCGATTATCTGAAATTAAAGAAGCGGTTTCAGGCATAAATTCAGCAGCAGAAACTGCAGCCAGTGCAGTTGGTCGTGATGTACATGCTATACGAGCAATTGCCATTAACTATAAAGATACATCTTTTACGGTTAATGACCTGTTTAAAACTATTTTACGTGACGTACGCTGGGATTATGACGCTGAAAAAAGTGAGCTTCATGTGAGAGGCACATGGCAAGCACCACTATTTTCTGATCAGCAGTGGGATGATACAATGAAAAAACAACTAGCAGAAACAGGTGTAGTCAAGGTTACGTGCACTTTTGAGAACAATAAAATTGATAGCGCTCTCACAAATGTAACACTTATTTTTAATAACGAAACGATTCTAGAAATGACTGGCGAAGACGCACTTCATCACATATATGATACATTTTTACAAAAACAAACTCCGTAGCTTTTAATCAAGGCAGTTTTCTCAAAGATTGTTACTGTTTTTTTAAAAAAAGGCAGATTTAATCTACAAAACGTGTAGATTAAATTCTGTCTTTTTGTTTTGATATTTCGTGAATCGAAAATTTAACTAAAGCACCCCGTTTATCAAGTTAGAACAGTTCCCTAAGAAGGTTAATGGAATGTCTTCCGTATAGCAATAGTTCACAACGTTTATGATTGAGCTATATCTGTTTGGAAAAATGACTACATCGGCTGGATCGCCTGTTTTTGTTTAATTGTAAGTGTCATTGTCTAGTTGCAGCTTATTCTAGGCTGTTATTCTGTGATGCTAGGTGAGGATATGTATTTTTTCTAAATAATACTTCACGATAGCTAAATATTCTCTGGAGTAGTACTTAATACGAAATTCAGATGGTGTTGCAGCTGGTAAGCCGGTAACGTTAAGTCCTAAATCTTCACCAATGGATTCGGCTCGATATAGATGGAATCGATTTGTCACAACTACAACTGTGGAATCTTTGTCTATGAAATCCATTGAATACTGAAAGTTTTCAAGAGTGCGAGTAGAATTGGATTCGGTGATGATTCGTTGTTCATCAATACCTAATTGCATTAATGATTCTTTAATTACAGAAGCTTCAGACACAATTTCGTCCTGCCCCTGGCCACCAGAAGCGATTGCAATTGTATTTGGATTTTCTTTTAAGTATGCAGCTGCGGTCGTGATGCGCTCTAACAGCAGACTAGACGGTTGATCCCCCGATAAACGTGTACCTAAAATAATGAGGTAATCTGCATTTTCTTTCGCAGTATCTTTGCCTTGAGACACGATAAGTAAGTGTAGGCAAAGGAAAAAAACAAGTACTGCCGCGAGCAATATAGTGATAAGCTTGAATACCTTCTTCATAATAACCTCCTTATACACTGTAACGATTGACATTATATAAATTATCGGTAGCAAATTTCAATATATGAGATTGTTTTTTTAAGGCTTTTCTAAAAGATCGTTGCTATTACTACCCTTTATATCTTTTCTTAAATAGTCTGTGGAATAAATATAAAACGACAGTTAATAAGCTCAGAATAGAAAATTGTATTGTTGATGTCCAAAATATAAATATAACATCTGCGCCTAAAAAAATCTCGCCCGGTGGCAGTTCTTTAGAGGGCGAAGGGAACAAAATTATAAAGGAAGAAATAATAACAGAACAAAAGAATCCTAAATATATAGAAAGTAAGTATTTGTGGAATTCTAATTTAAATTTTATTAGCAAAAAGAAAATATAAATAGGTACAATAACAAAAGGAAAAATAAGAAGTTGCAAAAGAATCGAATCATAAAAAAACACTTGAGCAAAGCAAACAATAACAACGTATGCGATAGATACTATTGCATAGTTTATATTATTCATTTCATCCTCTACGATTAAATTCATACAACACACTATCCTCTCCTTTTAATCTTAATAATCCAATCTGCTTTATAGTAAGACGAACAGAATGGTGTGATGTTCCAATTTTTCTTCACCTAACCTGCACTATTAAGTGAAGAAACAACAATCTTTTAGAAAACATCCTTAAACAAACAAATAATTATGTCCTACTAAATGATGTAGGGTTTTTCGGCAAAACGAGTGGTCGATTTCCGTTCCGGCTGGGCACTTTCCCCGGGGCGACCGATGAACCCCAAGGAGTCGCCCAGCCTCCACTCCAACCACTTTTATACAACATACATCTTCAGGCATGTCACTTTAGTTTATAATGAAAACGAAACTTCAGTAAGAAATTTTTGTGCGAAAGAGCAGCGACAGTAGATGTACAATCGCATCACTGTTATAAGTCTATTCGGTTCGATTATAATGAGTAGCCATAGCGTTTACTTTTAAAATGCATAAAATTTATAAAAGTTCTATGCTATTGTTGATTGGAGTGGAAGGCTACTAGAGTGCTCCTGTCGCTTCGCTCTCGTCGCAGAGCAAAGTTTCCCGTAGTGAAAGCGAGACAGACGAGACCCTACACTGAGCGGAGGAAGCGGCTCGGGCGCTCGCCCACAGGAAAGCGAGTAGCCTGGAACTGAAGTCAACCCTCGTTTTGCCGAAGAGTCGTATTTTATTTAACATGACAATTTTATTGACTTATTGTTTTTCAAGGACATCTAGCTTTTCTAACATTTAGTTGTTAGGAAAGCTATTTTTATGTTCATCCAGCAAATAAGCCCCTCCCCCAAAAGAAATCTTACAATTTCGAAATATTGGACTCTCTTATTTGAAACCGACCAACCCGGCAAGTTATAATCAAAGTATCACGTGATGGTTTGGAGGTGTTTGCATTGGGACAGAGAGATTAAAAATTGGCGAGCTTGCAGAAAAAACAGGTATTACCAAAAGAACAATCGATTATTATACAAACATTGGCTTATTAGAAGCTGAACGTTCTGCATCCAATTATCGCTACTATGCCCCTGCAATGATTGAACGACTTCATATTATTGAGCAACGCAAACAGCAAGGTCTTTCACTCATAGATATACAACATGAACTAAACATCACTCCGCATGAAGAAATCGATGTACAAATGCTACGTGTAAAAATGCAAAACTTAGAGCAGGATGTAACTTTTCTACTTGAACAAATAAACAAACAAGACAATAAAGATATTGAAAAGATTAAAAAAAATGTTTCTACCGAAAGTATTGCACTCATGCAATCTTTACTTTTACTTATTCATAATTAGGAGGTGACGTTCTGTTCATACAGAACGACTATTTGGAGACCATACTCAACTTATCGATTTTCACCATTTTATTAGCTTTAACTGGCTTTTTCGTGGCAACGGAATTTGCTATTGTAAAAGTACGTTCCTCAAGGCTTGACCAATTAATTGCGGAGGGCAATAAGAGAGCCATTTCTGCAAAGTATGTTGTCAATCATTTAGACGAGTACTTATCTGCCTGTCAGCTTGGTATTACTGTAACAGCGCTTGGTATCGGGATGGTTGGTGAAAAAACCTTTGAATTTATGCTACACCCTCTTTTTAACTTGATTGGCATTTCAGATAAATATATGACGATCTTTACAATTGGTAGTGCTTTTGCCATTGCAACATTTTTACATGTTGTTATCGGGGAGTTGGCACCAAAAACTGCTGCGATTCAAAAGGCTGAAACGATTACACTCCATTTTGCCAAACCTATTATGTTGTTCTATAAAGCGATGTATCCATTTATCTGGTTCTTGAACGGCTCAGCTCGAGTATTAATTGGCATATTTGGTATGAAGCCAGCTTCAGAGCATGAGTTATCGCATACAGAGGAAGAATTACGATTACTGCTATCTGAAAGCTTTGAAAGTGGTGAAATCAATAAAACAGAGCTAAAGTTTGTAAATAATGTCTTTGAATTTGATGAACGGATCGCTCGTGAAATTATGGTTCCTCGAACAGAGATAATTGGAATTGAAAAAAATGAATCTTTTACAAATATGATTCATTTTATCGCCGAAGAAAAATATACTCGTTATCCTGTTTATGATGGTGATCGTGATAATATTTTAGGCTTTATCAACGTTAAGGAATTGTTTACACACGGTTTGCTTGAGCAACTTACAGACGATTCATTAATCCTTGAAGATTTCATTAATCCTGTCATACGAGTAATTGAAACGATTCCAATTCAAGAATTACTTGTGCGTATGCAAAAAGAGCGAATTCATATGGCCATTTTAATGGATGAATACGGCGGGACATCGGGGCTTGTAACAGTCGAGGATATTTTAGAAGAAATTGTAGGTGAGATTCGCGATGAGTTCGATGATGATGAAATTGCAGAAATCCGAAAAGTAAGTGACCATCACTATATTTTAAATGCAAAAATGCTCATTGAAGATGTTGAAAAACTATTAAATGTAACACTTGAAGCAGAAGAAGTCGAGACATTGGGCGGTTGGTTTTTAACAGTAAATAATGGCATTAAAGCAACTAAGAATATTGAGTTGGCCCCATATATATTTAGTATTTATGAGCAGCAAGGCCATCGGATTCATTACATCGAAGTCCGTCCCCTTCGCAATATATTACCTACTGTTTTAGAAGCATAATCTGACTGAACGATACGGTTCTCTTAATAGTTTATAACAATTTTAGCTTCACTAGTATCATTCAAATAGGGCCATTCTAGTTTTTCCAAATACTTTTTTCTTATTCCATTATTAGGCATATCCATATATAATAAATATATGGATATGATTCTATTTTCAGGGGGCATTACATATGAAATTGTTTAAACTATATCATTCGGACGGTATTCATATTATTACCGACGTCAAAAAACACAAAACTAACATTGAATTAAAAACAATTACAGGTGAAGTATTATATATTATCGTCGTAACAGATGAAAACTACACTGTGTACGATGATCGCTTTGCTGGTGCTTCAAAGCAATTAAATTCTGTGGAGGCATTTGATATTGACGGAAACTTCCGTAGCTTAGATTTTGATAATATGCGTTCACTCTTCAAAGAGGCATTTACGAAGCTATTACAAGAGATTGCAGAATGTGTCAATGAAAATGATGAGCTAGTAGATATTGATACACTACGTCATAAAATAAGCGCTCAAATTAAAGGTATCCATTTCCGCGTTATTTCTGACACGAAAAAATACGAAATATAAACATCTAACAGACTGTCCAATGAATAGATTGCAGACAGTCTGTTTTTTTACGTTTCAATTATTATTACTTTACTCTTAATTTAACCACAGTTACCCGCGAAACAAAAAACATCTCTTAGTACTTTCATGTATAATAGTATTTAACTATCTGGAAGAAAGGGTGTTTTGGATGGATCGTGAACAATTAATCACACTTATTTCAGAAAAACTGAAATTAATCCGTACCGAAAAAGATTTAACACAGGATCAGATGAGTGATTTACTCGGGCTCTCTAAAAAAACACTTGTTCAAATTGAAAAAGGTCGTATTTATACTGGCTGGACTACAACGGTTGCGGTTTGTGCATTATGCCGGGAAAGCTCAATTTTACAGCATGAGCTTGGCGGGGATCCACTTGAAGTTGCCGACTTAATCGCTAATAACGGAACCTTACAACCTAAGGAAAAAACGATGGGTGGATACATATGGTGGAAAAATCTTAGCGAGTACAATGGTTATCGCCTACAACAAAACGTCATTAGTCAGCATTTTCGAATTTTAGATACAGAAAACTATCGACTACTATCAACATTCGACGAGTCAATAGTACAGCAAGTATGGGAAAATCTTCAGGAATAACTCAATTATGCCTCGGCATAATTGCGTCCAGAATCGGCTTTGTGCTTAGGCTTGCATAAGGGCCGACACGATGTCGGTCATTTCGGCAATGCCACAGGACGGGCGTTTTACTTCGGCTCTTCTATCCACGACTTTACTGGTTCTATCCATCACTTTGCCTTTTCTATCCGTCGCTCCGTCTTCAGACTGAGTTCCTCTATTTCAGCGGATGTTTGGACACCCGCTGAAAAGTGACTTAAAACCGCATTCATCTCACCACCTATAGAGGTGAGAGACTTCTGTAGCTGACGCTTCGCTTTCGCTACCAAAACACTTGTAGCTGACGCTTCGCTTTCGCTACCAAAACACTTGCTGAAAAAAGTTAAATACTGTACTTTCGCATAGCGTAGCAGCATTACATCCAAATACTTCTACTTATGCGCGAGTAGTACTAGGATTGCAAGAATATTTGTTAATGCTGCACTTGCACCACCACCTTTCTCCATTCGCCCTTTTTCTTTATTTATTGCTTACTCTCACCTCTCTTAGCTCTTTTCATAATGCCATTACATCCATGCCTTAAATTTCCATCACCTTACCTCCTATAAAGATGGATTTTCTGTTCTATTATTACTCCTTAGCTACTTAAACCATCACTGAATACATTAAAAAATGGCATCACTATATTCTTCATAATCTTATTGAAATGGCTGTAGTAAATAATTCTCTCCCTTCGCTATTTCAACACTATAGACAAATGAATAAGGAAATGGAATCACTTCGTCATATGATAAAATGTAGCTAGAAACCGATAGAATGAAGTGATAACTTTTCATTCAAACTTTTGGTTAAAAGTTACATTAGTCGAAATTTGTAAAACTATTCTCTATACTTAATAATAGCTTCTCTAATACTGGAAAGGATGCTCTTTTATGGATCGAATACTAGCAATTAGTGATATACATGGGGAATTAGAACTTTTTGAAGAATTATTATTACAAGCTAATTATGCTACTATGCAAGATCAACTATTTTTACTTGGTGATTATATTGATCGAGGACCTGCATCTTGTGGCGTTTTAAACTTAGTGGGAGAATTGCAAGCAAAAGGTGCACGTGTTCTACTAGGAAATCATGAAGCCATTATGCTAAAAGCATGTCGCTCTGGTCATCCTAAGCCCTGGAATCATTGGGTGGGACTTTGCGGTGGTGATGCAACACTTGCAAGCTATGGTTATCAGTTAGACGATTTTAAAGAAGCCATTGAAAATGATACATTACCTAGCTTTATTCAGACCTTACCAAAGCTCGAAGAACATTTACAGCTTATCGAAACCTTTGATACTTACATCGAATTAGAGGATGCCATTTTTGTACATGGCGGTGTTGTTCCTGGAGTAGCTTTAGCAGAGACGGATCCCATACAATTTTTATGGATTCGTGAAGAATTTCATGTAGGTTATCAAGGCGAGAAAACTGTAGTCTTTGGTCATACACCTACCTACAGACTTCACCAAAGTCCAACTGATTACAGTGTCTATTTTGGTGAAAATAATATTATTGGGATTGATGGTGGAGCTGTTTTTGGAGGTAAGTTACACGCATTAGAATGGCCAAGTCGTCAAATAATCTCTGTGGAAAAGGAAAAGCCAACAAGTGTAGAATAACCTGTTGGCTTTTCGTGCTGATGAAGATAAAGCTTTAATACAATTTAAAAATAACACCTACTAAAGAGTACACAATAACCGTTGTAAATAAAATGGTCATATGGATAAGTGAGAAAACAAACATTTTTGTCGCCCACTTTATTTGATCTTTATTACTATGATAACCGTAAATACTCATCACAAGCCAGGCAATGCTTAGCAATAGAGCAACAAGCATAATGCCAACACTTAATGTGCCAAATAAAAAGCTTGATAATATTAATAAGATTAAATAAAAGTTCGATTGATAATAAGTACGACGCATCCCTTTTACAACTGGAAGCATTGGAACGTTTGCCGCTTCGTAATCAGCATGCTTACGAATGGCAATAGCATAGAAATGAGGCATCTGCCAAATAACCATAACTAAAAATAGGCCAAGTATCGCAGGATGTGTAATATCAGTAGAAACTGCAGCCCAACCAATTAAAGCTGGAACCGCCCCACCTATACTCCCTATTTCCGTATTATAAATCGTGCGACGTTTTGTCCACATTGTATAAGGTACTACATATAAAAATACTCCTAATAGACCAAATCCTGCAGCTAGTGGAGAAGCGAGTGCCAACACAGCTGCCCCGAGAATGAGCATGGCAAAAGCTAAAGTTAACGCTGATTTAGCTGACATTTCACCAGTTACAGTTGGTCGACTTTTCGTACGAGGCATTATAGCGTCAATGTCTCGGTCATACACATTATTAAATGTTCCAGCAGCACCAATAACAAGTGCTGAGCCAATCGTTGTGAAAATAATTTCAGGTATACTCTCTACAAAAGTCATTTTATTTTTGTACATACCTAGCGTTAATCCAGCCCACATAGGAATTAAATTGGATTTAATGATTCCTGTTTTTACTGTCTGCGCTAAAATAGAAGAGCGTGAGGACTTCTCCAATGACTTCTTGGAAGGTTGTTGTTTATGCTCCGTTTTTAGATTTTGTCCCATTCATCTTAATTCCTTTTCTCTCTTAATTTCTACACGCTTTACCATTAGAAAGCGACAAATTTTGTATTAGACATATCAAATTATTATTCTACCTCTTTTGATAGAGTCTGTCTCAATGTTCACATAAAGTACATGATTTTCTTTATTCTTTTATTTTCTACCTAATGAAAATAGAGATACACGTTCATTCACAACATCTTCTATGATACCACCGACTGACGTGAATTTGAACCTAATTGGCTTGATTCTTTACATATTACTATTCAAGTAAAACAATCTACTCTATACTAAGGTGTATGTTTTAACTATATGAAGGAGTGTCTACCACGTGAAATACGGATTTATCGGCCTTGGGAATATGACTACGGCCATTATTAAAGGAATGTGTAAAAGCGGAGATTTTGATCCTACTTTTATTTATGGCCATAATCGTACCAAAGCAAAAACAACAAAATTAGCAACCTCTTACGGTATTCAAGCCGTAAGCTCTATTGAAGATATTATGTCAAATTGTGACGTCATTATCCTCGGTGTTAAACCCCAAATGTTACCAGATGTTTTACCAGAGGTGAAAAAGCATTTACAAGACAACCATGTCATTGTTTCCATTGCTGCAGGTAAAAATATTTCATATTTTCAAGGTTATCTATCTGAAGTAACCCCTATTATTCGTGTAATGCCAAATATTAATGCGCTTATTGGTGCCTCTACAAGCTGCTATACAGCGAGTGAAGAAGTACCAGATGTGCAGCTTCAGCATGTCATTTCACTGTTTGAAACAGTTGGCACAATAATTGAGGTGCCTGAACACTTATTTTCCATATTTACAACGATTGGTGGTGCTTCTCCAGCCTTCACCTATATGTATATTGACGCTTTAGCACGTGCTGCTGTACGTGAAGGGATGCCAAAAAGCATGGCGCTTGATATTGCAGCAAATGCAGTACTCGGCAGTGCAAAAATGATTATACAATCACAGGAACATCCCTGGGCACTTGTAGATCAGGTATGCTCACCGGGAGGGACAACTATTCAAGGTGTATCCTCATTACAAAGCAATCATTTTGAAACAACGATTCACGATGCAGTAGCTGCCGTGACTGACAAAGATCGAAGCTTATCAAAATAACTCTTGATTGATTTACTAAAGAATAAAAACGAAACCGAGACATCCTATATGTCTCGGTTTTCATTTTATTGAATATTACCTTGTAATTCCTGTGCCAAAAATGCAGTTAGATCACGGAAATTTTCTGGTGTCACACCATGACCATCTGGATATTGTTTAAATGTCACAGTAGCACCAAATTGCTCAAATTTTTCTTTACTTTCAACGCCCCATTGTGACGGGATGACATAATCAAAATCACCATGAGAAATAAATGCATGTAAATGATTGACTGGGCGAATAGCAAATTCCTCTGTTACGAATTTTGGAGTGTAGCCGCTTAATGCTACAATTCCTGTAATTAAATTCCCCATTGCAAAAGCAAGTGACTGTGCCAAAACTGCCCCTTGACTGAATCCAAGTACGTACACTTTATGTGGATCAATTTGATATTCATCAATAGCCTCTAGAACAAATCGTTGTAGAGCAACTAATACTTTATCAAAAATTTCGCGGTCTGGTTTACCAACCTCCTGGATTGTGAAAAAAGCATAGCCAGGCTTTTGCGTAATAGGTCCGCGTAAGCTAAAAACATGGCATTGCTCTTTAAATTCCTGCACTAATTGCGGTAAATCATCTTCATTGCTACCCATTCCATGTAATAAAAAAATCGCTGGATATTTTTTATTTGGGTCCATATTCGTTGGTTGTGTATGTTTAAATGTAAATGGTGTATTCATTATAAAATTCCTTTCAGGTGAACTTAGTGTCACCTTATTATACTGCATAAGATATTAGCTATCATTATTAATAAACTATAGGCCCTTCGCCATATTGTGGGTTGATTTCCGTTCCGACTGGGCGCTTTCCTGGGGGCGTTCAGTCGGAACGGAAATCAACTTATATACATGACATACGTTTTAACAAATGTCACCCCAATTTTTAGTGATGAGCCAAACTATATTATTTCTGTTTTATTAATAATCCCATCTGTGTGATAGGCAATATAGCCATTAATTATGCGAATCGTTTCTTGTGGATCAGCGTTAAATAGCACTTTTGATTGCTCTGGTGTTGAGACAAGTACCGTTAATAAATCTACGCGCATTGAATGTCCCGCAGAGCTATAAGCATAATCGTAAACAATATCTTCCTCTGTCACATTGTCTGTCACATACTGCGTATGAAACAATTCTATAGCGGCATCCAATTGTTCTGCGACCTGCTGACGAATACGCATTTGATGCATCAATAGCTCTTCCTCAAGTACAGAGGTCTTTAACCACTCTTTCTTTTCGAGCATCTTCAAAAATTCTTTTTCCCAAACTTGCTCACTTTCAGTAAAATACAGCATATTCATCATTAACCTATCCCAAAAGTCAATTTGAGATTGTGCTGATTTACGCTGCATCTCTATTACTTCTTTAAAGTGCTCCTCAACCTTTGTAATATTCATATTGCGCACTAAATGATTACATACATTTTCAATAAATTTATTTGCCACTTCTTGTGCCATCAAAAAAACCCGTCCTTTATATCTACAAATCATTTCTCCACTATCATATCATGATTGTAGAATATAAAGAAATGGGTAACGTTTTATCTGCCATATAGGCTGGGCATAGATTTACATAGCTAACAAAAAAACATCCTCGTCATAAGACAAAACAAGGATGTTGTATGAACACTTTATGCTTCAGAAGCAGTAATTGAATCTAAAATATACTTTGCCTCATTGTGAAGTGTTTGGTAGTTCTCCTGTAATAAATTTGGAGGTATTGGTTTACTGAATAAGAAGCCCTGTACAGTATCACATTTGCTTTCTATTAGATATGATAGCTGTTCGATCTCTTCTATCCCTTCTGCAACTACCTTTAACTGTAGATGCTTTGCCATAGAGAGAATCATGTCAACTAATGCCTTGTCTGTAGAGTTCGATTGTATTTTCTGAACGAAAGACCGATCAATTTTCAAGCAATCTATAGGAAAATCCTTTAAATAAGATAATGACGAATAGCCTGTCCCAAAATCATCTACTGCGATCGTAACCCCAAGTGCCTTCAATTTGTGTAAGATCGTCGTCATATGATCAATATTGATGGTCATACTTTCTGTGATTTCTAGCTGCAAATATTTCGGCTCTAATTGTGTTTTCTCAAGAACATTATGAATAATTTCAACTAAATTTTGCTGAAAAAGTTGACCTAATGACAGATTGACCGCTACTTTAATGGGTGGCAATCCAGCTGCTTCCCAACTCTTTACTTGTTTACAGGCTGTTTCTAGTACCCATTGTCCTATAGGAACTATTAATCCCGATTCCTCAGCAATTGGAATAAAGACTCCCGGCGAAATCCAACCCTTTTTCGGATGCTGCCATCTGACTAAAGCCTCTACTGACTTAATTTGGCCAGTATGTAAATCTAGTTGCGGTTGATATTCTAAAAAAAGCTCTTGATTAGCTAATGCATCATGTAAATCATTTTCTAATAAAAGTCGTTCAGTCATTTCATTTGATATTGAAGACTCATAAAACCGTATACGTGTTGGCGTTTTCTGTGCTTCATGCATGGCATAAAGTGCAAATCTAATAAGTTCCTCTTCCCTACAAGAATCTGTTGGAAATAAAGCAATACCTATATTTAATTGACTATTTAGAGAAAAATGTTGTATTTGGAATGATTCTTCCATGACAAATTGAAGCTGTTGACTTAGTTGGATCAATTGATGAGTATTATTCACCTCATCAATATAAACGACAAAATAATCTTCTCTCAGTATGCATAGTAGATATTTCTCTGGTAAAACATTTTTCAATCTTTGCGCGATAAGACCTATCATTTGGTCTGCATATGTACTGCCTAAAGACGCTTTAATAGCAGAAATTCTTTCTATACCGATAGCAAGAATTGCCTTTTGTGAATTAGATATGTATAAATCTTTTTTTAATAATTCCATCAAAAAACGTTCATTTGGTAAATTCGTAATCTCATTATGATACGCCATATAATGCATCTTTTCACGAGATTCTTCTAAATGCTCTTGTGTATCAACTAACTGCTTAAAAGGTTTTTCGATAGATGAAAAATAAATAGCTCTAAATAAAAGATAAAATGCACATAACTCAAACATATGTCCTATGAAGTTTTTCATATCATAAACATCTTGATACATTGTATAAAGAAAATCACTCATTATTAAATAAAACGAACTACATAATAATAAAAATATAATTTTAGGTGCTTTCTTAAAATTTTTAAGTAATAGAACCATAATCACCAAATGAAGCGCTACAGCTGTATATTGTAAAGTATTTTTTAAAACGGTAGGACCTTTACCTTCTATCATAAGAGGTGGCAAAATAGGCGTTGGAGCATAAAGAATGCCAAAACAACTAATGATTATTACAAATGGCAAACTGTAAATTAACCAGCGATAAATTAATTTGATTTCCTTCTCCTTGACAAAATAAATACAAAGAAAACCAATCGATAATAGTAATCGACCAAGCATATAAAACCAAGTTGCCGCATACGGTGTACTTTCAGTTATGAAGAACGGCATTCCTGTATAGGTGAGTGTATGTGCCATTTCTATGAAGCTAATTGTTAAAAATAATGCCCCGACATAGAGGACTCTATTAGATAAAATATACGGTGATATTAACCACGTCTGAATCGAGATAGACATCGTCACCACAATGATGAGAATTTCCATCATTAAATGAATCGTAGGGTAGTTGTTCTCTCCAAATATTCCATAAAATTCATCACTACCTAATCCAATTACGATTAAGAAAGTCATTGATAATAGGATGAATTGAATGATGTGCCTCACGAACGGAAAATCCTCATTAAATTTCCACATTTAACCCCCTCCTTTGATCTCAAAATTTTTACAAAAAGCAGATTTCACTCAGCTTGAAGTTCTAAAACAAAAGAGTTTTACCTTAGATAAATCATGATATTTCTTTCTGTTCCACTATTTAACAAAGAAATTTTGGCATAATTATACTATAAGATTACCATTAAATAGCGACTTTTCAATCAAAACTCAAAACCGAATAGAAAAAGGGATAAATAACAAAAAAATAGGCTTATTATCATAAAATATTGTTTAATTCTGTTTGACTGAGCACCTTCATTTTGACGTCCATTAGTCACTTGAGTTAACGTGCGACTGCGAAGTACTAACGGAGCGACAGCAACAACAGTTTTTTTGTGCGAAAGCGTAGTGCTAACGAAGCGACAGCAACAAGCGTCTGTCTGGAGGCATTATCACAGAACGTGATACTTTTAGACTTCGTTCCTCAGGTCAGATTTCAGCAAAAAAAAGACGTCTCAACTTATTGAGACATCTTCTGACGCTTCGCTTTCGCTACCTAAACATTTGCTGAAAGAAGTTAAATGTTATGAAAATACATAGTTATCCATATTATCGATTGTATTTTGTATAGCATCTTTTAATGATCGCTGATGCTCGCCACAAACGTCTAGTGCTTCCTCTAATGTAATCGCAGCATTTGCCATAAACGGTGCCATCTGCAAATCCTTCGCTAATTGAATAAGAACAAGTGCTTTATTCCATTTCCAACGCGCATTTTTTGGATCTAAGTTAATAGCTTGCTCTAAGTAGCCAAGTGCATCGAATGGCAACCACCCAAAGCGATGCATCGTTTGACCTGTGATCCCCCAATATAACGCCTTGTTCGGGTTTTCTTTTACTGCTTGTCTAAAACAATGGACACTCTCGTTGTAATGATGTGCAAACAAAAACAGTTCACCTTGTGTAAAATAGGATTGTGCCTTTTCATTTGAAGTACCTGTTGTCGCTACATCCTCAAGTTCTTTAACACGCTCTGAAAACTCTGTTTCATCTTTTATCGCACGAATTTCGACGACGGTATCCGATTCAGGATAACTTTCATCCGCTCGTTCTTCATGTTGGGTTTCAACAACTAGTGCAGTCTTTGGATAGCTAGCAAAATCATACTCTTCTAATAATTTAATATATTTATAAGCTAACGCTTTCTCGTTTTCATCTGTAACTTGCTTAGCCGCCTCATAACACTTCATTAGCTCACCATTATAAAAATAATCATCCATTGTCATTCAATATTCCTCCAATGTACAACTCTTCAGTATATTTAGTATACACTACAAAAATAAAAAAGACTGATCAAAAATAACTTTTGATACAGTCTCAGCTTTACTTATTTTTTTAATACTTCTTTATTTAAAAATGTACGCAAATCTTCTTCTGATAACGCACCTACAAAACGATTAACCTCTTTACCACCTTCAAAGCGTATAAAAGTTGGTGTCGCTTTAATATGGTATTGATCCCATAAATCTTGGTTATATTCATAAACATTTATTTGGGCAATATCAACGCCAAGCTCCTTAGCAATAGGCATTAGCTTGGGTGTAAAAGCTTTACAGTGTACACATACTGGACTGAAGAAATAAGCATTTACATCTTCACCTGCCGCCAATCTTTTTTCAAGCTCATCGGGTAACATAATGTTTTGATAATTTTTGTCATCCAATTGATCAATTGTTTCTTGTTTCAGTTCTTTGTCGCCATAAGGATTATTTGCACTTGCTAATTTACTGTTGTTCGATACATTTGTTAGCACAATAATTGCTACAAATAACAAAACAATAACTGAGCCAATAATAAGTAATTTTTTCACTAGAATGTGTTCCTCCTTTTTTACACTAAAAACCCTAGTTTTAGTGTATTCGCGATTGATTATAAATGGTTTTTAAATCCTAGTAAACTAATTAGTCTTTGAAAATAAGTTTTTCCATAATTCAAACATAATTTGGCCCAAGTTTGGGAACATACATATAGAATGCTTAATACGAATGTGGGGTGGTTAATATGAAACACACTATCCAAAATGTTTTTCAAATTTATAAACGTGATATCCATAATATCTTAACAAACTGGGTAGTTGCTGTCATTATTGGTGGGCTTATTTTTTTACCTTCTCTTTACGCTTGGCTAAATATCTATGCCTCTATGGATCCCTACGCTCATACAGCCAACATGAAAATTGCTATTGTTAATGAAGACACAGGAGCAAATGTTAGAGGAGAGGATATTAATGTCGGTAACGAGGTAGTAGACACTTTAGGTACCAATCAAAACTTTACTTGGGATTTTACCTCTCATGAACAAGCCATTGATAATTTAAAAAACGGTAACTATTTTGCGGTTATTGTTGTCCCTAGTGATTTTTCTCAAAAACTAACCTCCATCCTGTCAAATGTGCCTACTAAAGCGCATATCGACTATTATGTAAATGAAAAAATAAATCCCATCGCACCCAAAATTACAAGTAAAGGTGCTAGTGGCCTAACGCAACAAGTTTCTAGCGAGTTTATTTCAACTGTCAATGGTACACTTTTTTCTATTTTTAATACGATCGGTGTTGAAATGGAAAGAGAAATTCCAGACTTCAGAAAGTTTGAAAACTATATTTTTACAATCGAACATCATCTCCCAGATATTGAAACATATTTAGCGCAAACTGCCAAAGGTGGGAAAGAAGCTGAAACATTACTAAACCATACAATTACCCAAGTTCCTGAGGTTGAAAAATTAACAAATGATGGTCTTACAACTATCCATCAAGGTTTAACATTGATTAATGAAGCTGATACACTGTTCAACCAGCTATCCCCTATCATTAAAAAAGATCTAGAAGCTGTACAAAATATTGCTCAACGATTTACAGATATAATAGGGAAGCTACAAAATACTAATGTGGATTCAGCTACCATTGCACAAATAAAGGAGACGATTAAAAATCAGCTGGATGCATCTCGCGAGAAAGTAAATACTAGTATCCAAACACTTGAAGCACTTCAAAAATTAACACAAGCTGATGCTTCGACTCGTAAACAGCTTGAAAACAAGGTGCAAAACATCCTGACAGCCCTACAGCAAAGCAATTCTGAAGATGTTAAGACTTTGCTAACGAATAATAAAATTATTGAACAACTTGAAGCTATTCGTGGAGATTTACAGGCAAATCCTAGTTTAACCGATTATTCTTTAAGCTCTTTAACAGCACTAAATCAGCTAAATACATTACTAACAGACGTCTCAACTAAAGTACAGCAGTTAAATAATATTGATGTCGAAACGATAAAAAAAGATCTGGCAGATGTTCAAAATGTTGCACAAAATGCTTCTAACAATCTTCAGCAATTTCTTACGCATTATAACGATAAGCTAGAGCCACAAATTCATACGACCTTGTCTTCTGCGAAAAATACGTTAACAAATGCTTCAACTATGCTAACGAATGTAAAAAGTTTTCTGCCTCAAGCAACAGATCGTTTAACCAATGCTAAAAATATGTTAGCAACAGCTAATAAGACAATTGGTACCGTACAATCAAATTTCCCTGCTTTAAGTACAAAAATTAAGGCTCTTGCAGACAAGCTGAGAAAATTAGAAAGTGAAGCTGATATTTCTGAAATCGTTCAATTATTGAAAAACGACGTTAATGCTGAGCGGGATTTCTTTGAGGAGCCTATTAAGCTTCAGGAACATAGAATGTTTCCAATTGCTAATTATGGAACAGCCATGACACCGTTTTACACTGTGCTTTCCATCTGGGTTGGTTGTTTATTATTAATTTCTCTTTTATCTGTAGATATTCACGATAATCATCAATACAGTATTCGCCAAATATACTTTGGACGTTTATTAACATTTGCAACTTTTTCATTTATTCAAACGCTCATTATTACAATAGGAGATATTGTTCTTTTAGATGGATCCATTAGTGCTCCTTACTTCTTTATTCCATTTGGGCTATTTATTAGCTTAGTGTTCATTACAGTAGTCTATACGCTAGTATCCGTATTCGGAAATGTTGGAAAAGCGTTAGCCATTGTCATGTTAGTGCTGCAAATTGCTGGTTCGGGTGGCACATATCCCGTAGAATTACTACCTAAGTTTTTCCAAATGATAAATCCATTTCTTCCTTTCACTTATGCAATTGGAATGATGCGAGAGGCAGTTGGTGGTATTATTTGGTCAAAGGTATGGATTGATCTTGCCTTTTTATCTTTCTTCTGGCTCATTTTCATTCTATTTGGTGTCTTCTTAAAAAAATTACTGAGTGAGAAAATGGAACTTTTCATGAACAAAACACGCGGATTAGATATATTTCATTAATTTTCACTTGCGCTTCCTGTAAATGTTTAAGTGCACGATGTTATAATGGAAGTATTGTAAACATGTAGGAGGCGCTTTTGTTGAAAAAACTTCTATCAATTTTTGTTTTGTCGTTATTCGTGTTAAGTGCTTGTGGTGTAGATAAACAGGTTGTTGAAAAAAAGCAGAATGAAGCACAAAAAGAAGCTTCACATGAAGAACATGGACATGCTTCTGGAGATATTCAAGAGGAAACAGCATCTGCTGATGTTTTACCATCGTTTTTAGATAATAAATCAGAAGATATTCGCTTAGTGTATCAAATTGCTGGACAGTCTACAGAAGTTTTAGAGTGGATACCATGCTATTGTGGATGTGGTGAATCAGCTGGACATAAAAGCAATTTAAACTGCTTTATTCAGGAAAAGCGCGAGGTTGGCACAATCGTCTGGGATGATCACGGTACCCGTTGTCTCGTTTGCTTAGAGATTGCTGTACAGTCTGCAAAAATGCATAAAGACGGTATGAGCCTGAAAGAAATTCGTCAAACAATTGATGAGACTTATAAAGAAGGGTACGCAAAACCAACACCGACTGATATGCCTGCTTAATAACAAAAAACTCATCTTTATGATGAGTTTTTTTGTTATTTAACGAGTTGTAGCACCGTTTTAAAATGTGGATGATCTGCACGTTGTAGTAACTCGTATAAAATCATTTCCACACTCGTTGGTAAAATTCCAAGTGCTTTCATCTTCTCTAGCCCGATCTCTTTATTGGCCTTAGTACGAGAGGACACTGCATCTGCAACAACTTCAACTTCAAACCCTTGTTCTTTTAGCTGTCGGGCTGTTTGGTAGACACAAATATGTGTTTCGATACCTGTCAAGATAAATTGAGAACGACCACTTGCCTTCAATGCATCGACAAACTCTTGGTCCTGGCACGCACTAAAAGCCATTTTAGCAATAGGTTGTTGACCTTGAATATGCTGAGCAATATTTAACGCAGTCCCACCTAAACGACTAGGATTTTGCTCGAGCCATAAAATAGGTACATCCAATGCTTGCATAGCTTGTACCAGCTTGGCCACATTTTCAATCACCGCTTCACTTTCATCAACAATTGTCGCTAACTTCCCTTGTACATCGACGACAACTAAACACGCTTCTTCTATTGTAAACATTTAAAACACCCCTTCTATCCGTTTTCACAATTCATTATACCGAAAGTTACTTGTTTATGTGGTAGGTTAGAAAAATTTCGTCCATCTAACTTTATCAGTCCTAGAAAAGCAGTCAATGTTGGCTGTTTTTTGTGTTCCTTTCTCCCTACCTAACTATCCCTTCTCAATGTATTAAACTATACCCTATAAGAGCATAGACTACACCCGCGAAAAGCGTCCTTCTGGAGTGGAATGTACAAGTGAGATAGGAGAAATTCCATTTAAATAAACACGAACATTTTATGATTCCACTGTTTAAGCAATGTGTAAATCACGAAACATCAACTCATTTATGTACATCCACTTTTCAGTTCGTTCGTATTTAAACTAAAAACGCAATTATAAATTTTACCTCAATTGTGTACATTTTGTTGCGTGCCCGTCATTATTCTGCTTGAATAGTGAGAATTTTATTTTTTCTCTTGAAAATTGAGTTATAATCCAGTAAAGTGCTTTTATCGGTCAGTATTCCACTTAATCTATTATCTATAAATGAAAAAAGTTAGCTAGATGACTATGAATTGATTGTAAAAGCCCGATAGATTCAATAAGTTTAACCTTATAAAACCAAACAAGGAGTGTACCACTTTGACACAACGTGCATACAATTTTAACGCAGGCCCTTCTGCCCTACCACTAGAAGTATTAGAAAAAGCCCAACAACAATTAGTAAACTTCCGTGACTCAGGCATGTCAATTATGGAAATGAGCCACCGCAGTGCCATTTTCGATGAAGTACATAATGAAGCAATTGCTTTATTAAAAAAGCTTTATGCTATCCCAGAAAACTATGAAGTCCTTTTCCTACAAGGTGGAGCTAGTCTTCAATTTACTATGATACCGATGAACTTCCTACAAGCAGATCAAAAAGCAAGCTATGTATTATCAGGTTCATGGTCTGAAAAAGCATTCAAAGAGGCTAAATTATTTGGTACGCCCGTAGAAGCCGCTAGTACAAAAGAAAATCAATATCGCAATATCCCAGCTTTAGCAGACATTCAATTCAATGAAGAGGATGCATATTTGCATATCACTTCAAACAATACGATTTACGGTACACAATGGAAGGAATTCCCTGAAACAGGTAATGTACCGTTAGTTGCGGATATGTCTAGTGATATTCTTTCTAAACCAGTCGATGTAAGTAAATTTGGTCTTATTTATGCAGGGGCTCAAAAAAACCTTGGTCCATCTGGTGTAACAGTAGTCATTATTCGCAAAGATTTATTAGAGAAAGCGAATGTAAATATTCCTACAATGCTTAAATATTCAACTCATGCTGACAGCAACTCTTTATACAATACACCTCCAACTTTTGGTATCTATATGTTAGGTGAAGTATTAAAATGGGTAGAATCAAAAGGCGGCGTTGCTGAAATTGCCAAGCATAATGAGTTAAAAGGAAAAGTAATTTATGATGCTATTGACAATAGCAACGGATTCTATAAAGGTCATGCAACACCTGAAAGCCGTTCTTTAATGAACATCACTTTCCGTGTTGCTGATGAAGAGCTTGAAAAGCAATTCCTTGCAGAAGCAAAAGCAGCAGGATTTGTTGGACTTAATGGACATCGTTCTGTAGGCGGCTGCCGTGCTTCTACTTATAACGCTGTACCGTTAGAGACTTGTGAAGCATTACGTGACTTTATGGTAGAATTCCAACAAAAACATCAATAATAATCTATTTCGCCTTGGCGTAATTGCGTCCGGAGGCTTTAGGCCAGCACGAAGTTGGTCACTCAGTCATTGCCACAGGACGTGGCGTTCTTAGACGGAGTTCCTCTATTTCAGTAAGTGATTGGATACCCACTGAAAAGGGGCCACACATTCGCATCCATCTTCACCTTCAGAGATGGGACCCTTTTACTGAATGAAGATAAAAAGACGAATGATTTACTTAACGTAATCATTCGTCTTTTTAATTTGCGGAAGAAGACAAATACACGTGAAGCAGCAAATACCTTTTATTCAATATGAAAGGAAATAAATCTTTTTAAATGCCTAGCGGACATATTACCAATCTCTTTTCACTCAAAAATCATAGATTATTAGAGTGAGTCACAATAATAGTTGGTGAAGGCCTTTGTAACCTGATACACCTGCAATAACTCTAACATTGAAGCTACTTAGAAAAACATAGTTATTATTAAAGGGGTAGTTCCAAGTGAAACCTCACTTGAAACTACCCCTTTCTTCAAATATTGTTATGTCAGATTTTACAAAGTTTCATGCTTACACTCTGGACATTTACCATAGATCTCAAATTTATGATTTTCAATTTCATAGTCTGGTAGCTTTTCTCCAAGCATTTCCATAGGGCAGAGATTTAGCTCCTTAACATTGCCGCAATCCATACAAATAAAATGATGGTGATGATGTTCAGACTCACAATGCATACGGAAATTTCGCTCCCCAGATAACTCAGTTTCCTCCAATATTCCTAGCTTCACAAACGTTGCAAGGTTGCGATATATCGTATCGAAACTCATACCTGGAAAATCTTTTTTCAAAACATCTAATAAGTCTCGAGCAGTTAGATATTTATCTGTTGCTGCAAACATATCTAATATTAACTCCCGCTTATCTGTTTTTTTAAAGCCGTTTTCTTTTAAAATTTCCCACGCTCTAGAAATATTCACTGCGCTACCTCCTCCCGTTTTGTAGCCATTTTAAATACTATTTTCTTCACTAGTATAACAAGTAACAAAATTAAGATAGAAGTGACGACAATTGTACCACCAGGTGCTAAATCTAAATAAAAGGCACTGACTAAACCGATTAACACAGCCGCTTCGCCAAAGACAATTGCATAGATGATTGTTTGCTTAAAGCCCTTTGCAAGTCGCATTGCGGCAGCCACTGGTAACGTCATAAGTGATGATACAAGTAAAATACCGACGATGCGCATACTTGCAGCAATAACAAGCGCTGTAACTATCATAAATAAGAGATGAATCCAACGTGCAGGCAGACCGCTAGCTTTTGCATATTCCTCATCGAAAGATAAAACAAAAAGTTCCTTAAAAAATATAAACAAAAAGATAATAACAACGACAGCAATTCCTACCACTACCCATAAATCCTGACGTGATACAGCTGACACTGAACCAAATAAATAGCTCATTAAATCCGTGCTAAAGCCACTTGCAAGCGAGATAAATATAGCACTAATACCAATCCCACCTGACATAATAATTGGAATGGCAAGCTCTTCATAGTGCTTATATAAACGTCTAAGACGCTCAATTAATATTGAACCGCTGACAGAGGCAAGTATGCCTAAGTAAATTGGATTTAGCATTGCCAAGGCTGTAACAGATTGACTGATATATAAGCTTCCCGCTATACCTGCCAGTGTCACATGTGATAAGGCATCTGCAATAAGTGAGAGCCTGCGAACGACAATAAAAACACCTAGCAGCGGTGCCAGTATGCCAATTAATAGCCCAGAGAAAAAGGCATTTTGTAAAAATTCATAGTTAAAAATTGCTTCGATCATTATGCCTTCTCCTTCTAGTGAATCTTTCTCACAGAATGGCCATACCATGCATCAAGCGCATCCTGGGAAATTGTATCAAATTCATTTTTGTAACCGTGGAAGTGGATGGTTTGATTTAAACATGCCACATGACTGATACGGTTCGATACTGTATCAACATCGTGTGTTACAAGAATCATTGTAATTCCCTGTTCCCGATTCAATTTCGCCAGCATATCATAAAATGACTGCACATTCTCATGATCAATGCCGACAGTTGGTTCATCTAATATTAATAGCCTCGGTTCACTAACTAATGCTCTTGCAATAAAGACACGTTGCTGTTGCCCACCAGATAACTCACCAATATTACGATTCATAAATGCTTCCATTCCAACAGCTTTTAATGCTTCTAACACTTTTTCCTTCGCATCTCGTCCAGGTCTTTTAAATAATCCTAATTTTTTGGATAATCCACTTTTCACTACTTCTTGGACGGTTGCTGGAAACCCTGAATTGAAGGCATTAGATTTTTGTGACACATACCCTATCCATTCACGATGCTTAAAAGTCGTACTTGGTTCACCAAATAGCTTTATTTCTCCAGACATTGGTTTTAGTAACCCTAAAATAATTTTTAATAATGTAGATTTCCCTGACCCGTTCGGACCGAGAAGTGCTAAAAAATCTCCCTCTTCTACACGGAAAGAGATATTTTTTAATACTTGCGTATAGTCATATTGAAATGACACGTTTTCAATATCAATTAATGATTTTTTCATGTATGTTCTCTTCTTTCTAATTCAAAATCATTACGATTTACAAGTTGTAAGTATAAATGAAAGTACAGTTTTTGTAAAGAAAATAAGATTGCTATTCTACTGTTAATATTTCAAGTTGTTATAGACATTGATTCTGACACATTAATGTGAAGGTTTTCATAGCTGTCACGACGTTCGCAAGAATGATTTTGTTTCAAGAAACTAAACAACTTTAAAAGGAGGATTAGCTTTGAGTATTCAATTTTTACAGCAATTAACACAAAGTAGTGATAAGGAAGTTGTTGCGATTGCACGTGCTGAAGGATTTGAAATTACTACTTCTGAAGTAAGAAAACTCCGGCCTTATTTGGAGCAATTCTCATTTACGTGGCTCTTTTTAGGTATTCCAAAAGATATTCTTGTAGAGGTTGAAGCTGTTTTAGGTAGAAAGCGTTCCAGACAACTAATTGCATTGTTTACGAAATAAAAGAAAGGCCCGAAAATCAGTCTTATGCTAGCTGATTTCGGGCTTTTTATTCTATCCTCTTAGAGCATCGATTAACTCTGGTTTAAACTCGCCATTACGAAGCATTTCAATTTCATGTTTATAAGGAGCCGATTTTGATTTGGCATCACTATTTAATGCAACATATGGTGTTTCTAGGATTTTAGGAATCTCCATTAATTGTGGATGATGCACAATATTTTTTAATGCATCAAAGCCAATATGACCGAAGCCAATATTTTCGTGACGGTCTTTTCCTGCACCACGGACATTTTTTGAATCATTGATATGCAGGACTTTGATACGATCAACACCTATTAGTTTATCAAACTCATTTAAAACGCCATCAAAATCTTCTACAATATTATAACCAGCGTCATGAGTATGGCATGTATCAAAGCAAACTGAAAGACGCTCATTATGTGTTACACCGTCTATAATTTTAGCAAGCTCTTCAAAGGAACGACCACATTCAGTTCCCTTCCCCGCCATTGTCTCTAATGCGATTTGTACAGGATACTCCTGTGACAACACTTCGTTTAAACCTTCAATAATCTTGGCAATACCTGCGTCTGCTCCCGCACCTACATGGGCACCTGGATGCAAAACAATTTGTGTTGCTTCCAACGCCGCTGTACGTTCGATTTCAGTTTGTAAAAAATCTACACCTAGACGGAAAGTTTCAGGTTTTTCTGTGTTCGCAATATTTATAATGTATGGAGCATGGACAACAATATTCGTCATACCATGCTCTTTCATGTATAGTAAGCCATTCATAATATTAAGGTCAGCAATTGCTTTACGACGAGTGTTTTGCGGTGCTCCTGTATAAATCATAAAGGTATTTGCCCCATATGAAAGGGCCTCTTTACTTGATCCGAGCAACATTTCTTTTCCGCTCATTGAAACATGTGATCCAAGTAGCATTTGAATGCCTCCTTATTTTTTACCGCGAGCTTTTAATCGACGTTCACGTTTTTTAACTTTTTCCATTTCCCATTTCATATTACGCTTGTAGCCTGGTTTTACTTTTTTCGGCTTACGCACTAATGCTTTTGCTTTCGCATCGATTTCATTTTCATGCTTCACACGATTTTTACGTGCATGGCGATCTTTTAGTTCAGACCATTCGCCATCTTTTACATCTTTTTGAACGAATGGAATGCCCATTTTCTCAACACGTACTACTGCATCCTCATCTGATGGCTCAAACAAAGTGATAGCAGTTCCTTTATTTCCTGCACGCGCTGTACGTCCCACACGATGAATAAAGAATTCTAAGTCCTCTGGAATTTCGTAGTTAATGACATGTGAAATTCCTTGAATATCGATACCACGCGCTGCAAGATCTGTTGCAACGATATATTGATAGTCCAACTCTCGAATTTGCTTCATCATCTTCTTACGATCACGTGGACTTAAATCACCATGTATTTGACCACAGCGAATCCCGTTTTCATTTAAGTAGCCTGCAACATGCTCTGCTGTTTTTCGTGTGTTGGTGAAAATTACCGCTAAAAATGGATTGATTCCTTCAATAACTTCCAACAGACGTTTGTTACGTGATTTAGAACGCACTGGTACAAGCACAAAGTCGATTCCTTCTGCGACTGGGCGTTTATCGTTCATATGGATATGAACAGGTGCTTCCATATATTTTTTTAAGAAAGGCTGAAGCTTTTCTGGAATTGTTGCTGAGAATACAAACATTTCAAGCTTTTCTGGCATTTGGGAAGCAAAACCATCGATTTCTTCTATGAAGCCCATATCGAAGGCTAAATCTGCCTCGTCGACAACTAACATTGACGTCGTATGCACAAATAACGCTTGCGCTGAAACTAGATCACGAATACGCCCTGGTGTCCCGACAACAATTTGTGGTTGCGTTTTTAACTTATCAATGGAGCGTTGTTTGTCTGTACCTCCAATAAATAGTTTCGCTTGAATAGTTGTTCCTTCTATTAATTGATTTAACGCATCAAAAATCTGTTGCGCAAGCTCACGTGTAGGTGACGTAATAACAGCTTGTACTTCCTGCTTGTCAGCATTAATTCGTTGTACAATCGGAATTAAAAAACTATGTGTTTTTCCCGTCCCTGTATGTGCTTGTCCGATTGCACTCTTGCCTTTTAAAAGTAACGGAATGATTTCCTTTTGAATCGGCGTTGGTTCTGTAAAGCCAAGTCTTGCAATTGCGTCCTGCAAAAATGGCTGAAAATTATAATCAGTATATTTTGACATAATTCGTTCCTCCTAACATCTTTCCCATTGTATCATGATTCAACTTGTAGGTATATTAACGTCCTATTATCTAAAGCATGAACATAATTTTATATTTTTATCATAACTGTAGCGAAGCCCTTATCAAAGTTACTCGAAATGCAGTAAATATGCAATAAATTTTGCCTTGGCGTAATTGCGTCCGACATGGAAAGCGCCCATTCGGAGCGAAAATCAACCTTTTTTAATACACTTTATTTTATATTTATTATTTTTTTGATAAGCTGAAGCGCTAAAATGCTGTTAAAAAAAGTAAAAAATTAGTTTTTTTCATGTCAATTTATTGTTAACTAATGCCTTGAAGAATTACCATATGTTACGATAAAAATGTAAGATACTAGAGGAGGTTGACTTATTATGAAAGCAGCAAGATGGTATAAAGCAAAAGACATCCGTGTAGAAAACATTGAAGAACCAGTAATTTCACCTGGAAAAGTAAAAATTAAAGTACATTGGACAGGGATTTGTGGTAGTGATTTACATGAGTACACAGCTGGTCCAATATTCATTCCAGTGGAACAACCTCACTATGTAAGTAAAGATATTGCGCCAATTGTTATGGGACATGAGTTCTCTGGTGAAGTAGTAGAAATTGGCGAAGGTGTTACAAAAGTACATGTAGGAGATCCTGTAGTTGTAGAACCTATTCTTGCATGTGGCGAATGTGCAGCTTGCAAAAAAGGAAAGTACAATATTTGTAAACACTTAGGGTTCCATGGTCTTTCTGGCGGTGGCGGAGGTTTCTCTGAATATACAATGGTAGATGAAAAAATGGTACACAAAATGCCAGAGGGTCTTTCCTATGAACAAGGTGCACTTGTTGAACCAGCGGCAGTAGCATTACATGCAGTTCGTCAAAGTAAACTAAAGGCTGGAGATACAGCAGCTGTCTTTGGTACTGGGCCAATCGGTCTTCTTGTAATCGAGGCATTGCGTGCAGCTGGAGCAGCCGAAATTTATGCGGTAGAGCTTTCAGCAGAGCGTGCTGCTAAAGCATTAGAGCTTGGTGCTACAGCAGTTATTAATCCTAAAGATGAGGATGCAGTAGCTCGTCTACATGAATTAACAAATGGTGGCGTAGATGTTGCATTTGAAGTAACAGGTGTTCCTGTAGTATTACAGCAAGCTATTGATTCTACAACATTTGAAGGAGAAACAATTATCGTTTCTATTTGGGAAACTGCCGCTTCTATTCTGCCTAACAATATTGTACTGACAGAGCGTTCTGTAAAAGGTATTATTGCTTATCGCGATATTTTCCCAGCCGTTATGGAATTAATGAAACAAGGCTATTTCCCTGCCGAAAAACTTGTTACGAAACGAATTGTTCTTGATGAAGTCGTAACAGAAGGCTTCGAGGCACTAATGAAAGAAAAAAATCATATTAAAATCCTTGTAAATTCACAAGCTTAATTTATTTATAGCGACAGGTAGAGAAAACTAAGAAGCTTTTCTCTACCTGTTTTTATTTGTTAAATTTTTATCCCTCTATTGCTCATCATCATAACGTAGGGTTGATTTCCGTTCCGACTGGGCGCTTTGTTGTTGCTGTCGCTACGCTTTCGCACAGAGCAAAGCTTCCTGGGGGCGTCCGATGAGCCGCTTCGCTTCGCTGCAGGGTCTCATCTGTGACGCTGATCCCCGAGGAGTCGCCCAGCCTCCACTCCAATCAACTTATATACATGGTAAACTTATTAACAAATGTCATCCCTAACTTTTGGTGATGAACCTATTTCTCATCCATTTTTTTCATAATATCTAGATTGGCTATTAGGTAGTTTACCCTATTTTCTCCAAAAGTTCCTAACGTACGTTTTTCTGTATTTGCTTCTATAATTTTTTCAATCTCATCCTTCGAAAGCCCACTTGCTTGGGCAATTCGTTCGACTTGTATTTCTGCAGCCTTCACACTAATATGTGGATCCAACCCTGAGCCTGAAGCGGTCATTAAATCAGCGGGTATGTCTTGTCGTTTTACGGCTGGGTTTGCTAGTAAAAAATTCTCAATATCTGCTTCTATCCGTTTCTTCAATTCTGGATTGGATGGTGCAAAGTTAAAAGTTCCAGAGCTAACACCACTATAGTTCACATGGCCATTTTCGTCTGGTATCGTATCCTCTTTCGTATAGACATTATAGTTAACAGATGAAACTCGCCCCCAGAAATATTCTGGTGTAGTAAAAGCTTGACCGATTAATTCTGAACCAACATCTTCACCATTCATTTCTATTAAACTGCCATTTGCTTTATGATGAAATAGCCCTTGAGCTAATGCAGTCACTGCAAACGGGTATATAAAACCACATAAAACGAACATTGTCATTGTGATGAGTAAAGCTTGCTTTGAGTTCTCAAAAAATTTTCGCATGTACTTTCCTCCTATAACCCAAACATATGGGATAGTGGTCCAACTAGTAAATCAATCAACTTAATGCCAATAAAGGGAGCGATAATCCCACCTACGCCATAAACAAGTAAGTTTTTATTTAATAATTTTGTAGCACTCATTGGCTCATACTTTACACCCTTCATTGCAATAGGTATTAATAGTGGTATAATCACTGCATTAAAAATTAAAGCAGAAATAATCGCACTTGATGGTGAATTGAGTTTCATAATGTTTAATGTCGCCATCTCTGGTACAGCGACCATAAGCATAGCTGGAATAATGGCAAAATACTTTGCGATATCATTTGCAATACTGAAAGTCGTTAACGCACCTCGCGTCATGAGCAACTGCTTCCCTATCTCTACAACTTCAATAATTTTAGTAGGATTTGAATCTAAATCGACCATGTTCGCAGCTTCCTTTGCAGCGTTCGTTCCCGAATTCATGGCAAGACCTACGTTAGCTTGCGCTAATGCGGGGGCATCATTCGTTCCGTCACCTGTCATAGCTACTACTTTCCCTAGTGCCTGCTCATCTTTAATAACTTGAATTTTGTCTTCTGGCTTACTTTCTGCAATAAAGCTGTCAACCCCCGCTTCCTTTGCGATGGCTGCTGCAGTTAGTGGATTATCTCCTGTACACATGATCGTTTTAATACCCATTGCTCGGAGCTGTTCAAAGCGCTCCTTGAGTCCGGCCTTTACGACATCCTTTAAGTAAATGACACCTAAAATTTTTTCGTTTAACGCTACTACTAGTGGTGTTCCGCCAACAGAAGATACTTGTTGAATCAGCTGTTCCAAATTTGTAGGAATGCTATGACCTGCGTTTATGCTCTCTTTTTTTATCGTATCATAGGCTCCTTTTCGAATTTTTGTGCCATCTTTCATATCTAAACCACTCATACGAGTCTGTGCGGTAAAAGGAATATGTTCACTTGACTTGATAATGTTTTCTTCATCGTCAGTATTCACTCCTAATTCACAAGCGAGTGACAAAATAGACTTTCCTTCAGGTGTATCATCCGTTAAAGAACTAAGCCATGCAGCTTGCATTAAATCTTTACTTTCCACCCCTTTTACTGGGAGAAATTCTGCTGCCATGCGATTTCCATAAGTAATAGTTCCAGTTTTATCTAAAATTAATGTATCTACATCTCCACACGCCTCCACGGCTCTCCCAGACATCGCAATGACATTAAACTGAGTAACTCTATCCATGCCTGCAATACCGATTGCCGACAATAATCCACCAATTGTTGTGGGAATTAAACAAACTGTAAGTGCAATTAACGTTGCGATAGAAATCGGTACATTTAAATAAGTTGTCATCGGATAGAGTGTCACAACAACTAATAAGAAAATAATCGTTAAGCTTACTAAAAGTGTATTGAGTGCTATCTCATTCGGCGTTTTTTTACGACTAGCTCCTTCGATGAGCGTGATCATTTTATCTAAAAATGATTCTCCAGGCATCGAGGTAATTTCGATCATCAGCCAATCACTCGTAACCGTCGTACCACCTGTAACTGATGAAAAATCTCCACCCCGCTCCTTTACAACAGGCGCTGATTCACCTGTTATCGCCGATTCATCCACAGTAGCAATTCCTTCAATGACTTCTCCATCATTCGGAATAACTTCTCCTGCCTGAACTAAAACAATATCGCCCTTTTTTAATTCATGTGCCTGTTTAAGTATTTCTGAGCCATCACTAAGTAAAACACGAGCCTGTGTAACTGTTTTTGTCTTTTTTAACGTTTGAACCTGTGCCTTTCCTCGTCCTTCAGCAATCGACTCAGCAAAGTTTGCAAATAGAATGGTTACAAAAAGAATGACAGCGACGATCGCATTATACAATCGATCATGTTCTCCTCCTCCGCTACTAAACATATTCGGAAAGAGGGTTAATAGCAGTACAAACATAAACCCTACTTCTACTACAAACATAACAGGATTTTTTAGCATATATAGTGGACTAAATTTCTTTAAAGCATCTAGAATCGAGCTTTTTAGCATATTGCCCGTCATCAAACCTTTTCTTGCTGTTTCCATAGGTGTCTCTCCTTATTTATGAATAAAGTTGTAAGTGCTCTGTAATTGGCCCGAGTGCTAATGCCGGTAAAAATGTAAGAGCACCAATCATTAAAACGATAGCAACAAGTAAAAATGTAAAAATAGTATTATCTGTTCTCAATGTTCCCACCGAATCACTGTGAAACATTTTTTTCGCAAGTAGAGACGCTATAGCTAGTTGAATAATGATCGTCAAATAACGTCCGAAGAACATTGCAAGCCCTGTCGTCACATTCCAAAATGTTGAGTTGTCAGCTAATCCTTCAAAACCTGAGCCATTGTTAGCAGAGGCAGATGCAAATTCATATAGAACTTGAGATAAACCATGTGCACCTGGATTCGTTATGGCTGCTACTCCTGACGGTGTTAGTACTGCAAGTGCTGAAAATAGCAAAATAATAGCAGGATGGATTAGAATACAAAGCGCAATTAGCTTCATTTCCTTCTCCTCAATTTTCTTACCTAAAAACTGAGGTGTTCGACCAATCATCAAACAGGCGATAAAAATTGTTAATAACACATACATCATCATGTTCATCAGGCCTACTCCCTTGCCTCCAAACACAACATTTAGCATCATATTAAACATAGGTACAAGACCACCAAGCGGCGTTAATGTATCATGCATATTGTTGACAGACCCAGTTGTAAAAGCAGTTGTCACTGTCGTAAATAACGCTGATTGTGCCACCCCAAAGCGCATCTCTTTTCCTTCCATACTTCCAAGCTCCTGTGCAATTCCGAGCTCACTAATGATCGGATTACCAGCTCTCTCCGCAACATACACCGTCACCAATCCAACTAGGAACAGCGCACTCATTGCCACAAAAATGGCTAGCCCTTGCTTTCCAAAGATGGTTTTCCTTTTTCCATATGCAACCATTAAACTAAATGCAACTACACAAGCACCTGGTAATAGCATCATAGATAGCATTTCCACAATATTAGAAATGACCGTTGGGTTTTCGAAAGGTGTTGTTGAATTCGCCCCATTAAAGCCACCACCATTTGTTCCTATATGCTTGATAGATTCAAGAGAAGCTACAGGTCCAAGTGCAATATCTTGTAATTTACCTTCTATTGTTTGTACCGTTTTATTCGCACTTAAGGTTTGTGGTGAACCTTGAGATACTAAAATAATGGCAACGACAATAGATATAGGCATTAACACACGTGTGATAACACGCACAAAATCCACGAAGAAATTACCAATAGTGTCGGTTTTAGCAACGAGACGACGGCAGAACGCCATACAAGCCGCATAACCAGTAGCTGCAGATGTAAACATCATAAAGATAATGATTAGCATCTGTGATAAATAACTTAGTCCTGATTCGCCACTATAGTGCTGAAGATTTGTATTCGTCATAAATGAAATAATGGTATTAAACGAAAGTGTTGCTTCCATATTGTCAATATCATTTGGGTTTAAAAACAACATTGCTTGAATTCGTAAAAGAACATATCCAATAAACACCATAAAGGCATTCGACAAAATTAATGAGAGAATATACTGTTTACCAGTCATGTCTCCTTGCTTAATGCCGCATAACTTATAAATAACTGCATCAAATCTATCCATTATTGGATCAAGCCATGTTTTTTGTTGCATTGTCACCCGAAATAGATAGTGACCAGTTAAAATAACGATTGGTAAAGAAATAATTAATACGATGGCGATTTGCCACATACCACAATACCTCCTACAAGCCTATTAATAGTTTTCAGGATAAAGTAATGCATGCCCTAGATAACCAAAAAGGAACACAAGTACAATCCCCATAACAATCGACATTTTTTATTCCTCCTTACTTTTCATCGACTAACTTGAAGCACCAAGCTGTTAATGCATATAGACATGTAAAGCTTATAATGAGTAAGCCAATCATATAAAAGTCCATCAATCGAAACACCCCTTCTCTAATTTGGATGCTCTCATCATACTAACTTTCAAATTAATGTAGTGTTAGGAAATCGCTTTTTCTATTAAGAAACTATAAAGAGGGAAAATCTTAATACTTTCTTAATGGAAGATAACGCTATAATACAAATGAGGTGAAAGAGGATGGAAAATACACGTCCAACTCCAGAGACGTTTTTAGCGAGGCTTCAACAAGAGGAACAATTTATAGGGAAGCTAAAGATCTTTCTTGGTTATGCTGCTGGAGTAGGTAAAACTTATGCAATGCTAGATGCAGCACATCAAGCACAAAAACTTGGTAAAGATGTGGTAGTTGGCTATGTAGAACCACATCCTCGTCCAGATACGTTAGCTTTACTCGAGGGACTTGAGCAAATTCCTACGAAAAAAATAATTTATAAAGGGAAACCTTTTCAGGAATTAGATATTGATGAAGTACTTAAGCGCAAACCGGAAATTGTCATTATTGATGAATTGGCACATACCAATGTTCCAACGATGCGTCACAAGAAACGTTTTGGAGATGTAGAGGAATTACTTGCAAAGGGTATTCATGTCTATACAACCGTAAATATTCAACATATTGAAAGCCTACACGATATAGTAGAAGAAATAACCGGGATAAAAGTACGAGAGCGTATTCCAGATTATTTAATTGATCAAGCCGCACAAATAAAAATTGTCGATATTGAACCAGATGAGTTGATCCAGCGCCTACTAGAAGGCAAAATTTATATAAGACAACAAGCTGAAAAAGCGTTGCAATCTTTTTTTCGTAAACAAAATTTAGTATCGCTTCGAGAAATTGCACTACGGAGAGCTGCTGATACAATTAACTATAAGCAGGTAAACAGCGACGAATCTATTAAGCATCATGTACAAATCGAAGAGCATTTACTTGTTGGTATTAGTAGCTCTCCTACAAATGCCAAGGTTATTCGAACTACTGCGCGACTAGCGCAGGCATTACATGGGAAATTTACAGCTCTTTACGTTCAAAACGTCCAAGAGCATATTAGGAATAACGCAAATTCTGAACGACTTCAGCAGCATATAAAGCTTGTTGAACAGCTTGGCGGCCATGTCGTAATTGTTCAAGAAGATGATGTAGCTGCTGCTCTTGCCAACTATGCACAAATTAGTGGTGTCACCAAATTAGTCATCGGTAGAACTAGCATGAGAAAAAAATGGTGGCGACCAAACACCAAAATTAGTGATCGACTCAACGAATTTGTGCCGAATTTAGCCATACATATAGTCCCAGATCAGGAAAATGAACAATTCTACTTCCCTACTGTAAAAAATAAGCTGTCATTTGAATGGCTTGACTTATTAAAAATGGCTATAGTGTTTGGCATAGTATCAGTTGTTGGGCTATATTTTTACACAATTGGTGTCAGCGACTCGAACATTATCACTATCTACATTTTAGGTGTTTTAATTCTTGCCATTTGGTCATCAGGATGGATGATGAGCATTATTAGCTCCATCATAGCAGTACTACTTTTTAATTATTTTTTTACAGAACCACGATTTTCATTTAACGCCTATCATCGCGACTATCCGATAACCTTTGTGATCATGTTCCTTTCAGGAGTGATTACAAGTAGCTTAACGAAAAAAATAAAGGAGCAAACCATTGTAGCTGTTCGTAAATCTTATCGAATGGAGGTGCTCCTTGATACAAATCGTAGGCTTCAACATGCTAAGTCAATAGAAGAAATTATTACTGAAGGCATGTCACAAATCGTTAAATTAGTAGAAAAACCAGTACAATTTTTTGAAATAGAAAATAACTTAATTGTGAACTCTATTTTTTTCCGTACCGAGAGCATATCTAGTATTGAAAATAAGAAGATAGCATCCCTTTTTGAGAATCCGAATGAGCATGGTGTAGTAAGCTGGGTTATCAATAATAAGCATGTAGCAGGGGTATCCACTGATATATTTCCTGAAGTGAATGCCTACTATTTACCGGTTATTTCAAATGGGCGTGTTAAAGGCGTTATTGGTATTGCCCTGTCAAAGCAATCACCATTACCTGCATTTGAGCGTAATATTTTGCATGCCATTATTAATGATTTTTCATTCGCACTTGATAAATGGTATTTACAAAAACTCAATGCAGAAGTAGCTAGAGAAGCTGAAATGGAACAGATGCGAGCAAACCTTTTGCGCGCCGTTTCTCATGATTTAAGAACACCACTAACTGCTATTTCCGGTAATGCAGATATATTACTATCTAATGCACCTCAAATTCGTGAGGATGAAAAAAGCAAAATATATGAGGATATTTATAAAAATTCGAAATGGCTTGTACAAATGGTTGAAAACTTACTTGCTGTGTCTAAGTTAGAAGATGGACAATTTGCAATGGAGATGCAATTAGAACTTGTAGAAGATATTATTCAAGAGGCACTCACGCATGTTGTTCGTTTAAACAATACACATGAAATATCCTATCATATTGAACCAGAATTTTTATTTGCTGTAATGGATGCACGACTGATTATTCAAGTTCTAATTAATATTATTGATAATGCATTGACTTACACACCATCAGGTAGTGTTATTACTATAAAGGTCAATGAATCTGAACGGTTCGTACACTTTAGCATTGCAGATAACGGACCTGGCATTGATGATGCTATAAAAAACTGCCTTTTTGAGCCATTTACTACCGGAAAAGTACAGCGCACCGATAGTCGAAGAGGCTTGGGTTTAGGCTTAGCGCTATGTCAAACAATTTTAAAATTACATGAGAGTGAAATAACAGTTTCAGATAATAAACCAAAAGGAACGATATTTAAGTTTTCACTGAAAAAAAGTTCATTACCAAAAATTAGGGATGACCTATATTAAATTGGAGTGGAGCTTGGGCAGTTTCTCGGGATCAGTGTCATAGATGGGACTCTAATCAGACGTCCCTATGATGTAAACGACCAATTGGAATAGAAATCCCTCCACTCACGTTCTGGGGATGCGCTGAAAAAGGAGTAGTGAAATTCGATGAGTAAACGAATTCTAGTAGTAGAAGACGATGTAGCCATTGGTAATTTAATTAAAATGACATTAGCAACTCAGCAGTATGAATTCGACATTGCACGAGATGGAAATAGTGCTCTACAAAAGGCTCTTGCTATGAATCCAGACGTTATTATTTTGGATTTAGGACTACCAGACATAGACGGTGTAGAGCTTATAACGAAAATTAGAAGCTGGACTCAAACACCAATTATCGTAGTTAGTGCACGAGGCGAAGAGCACGATAAAATCAATGCTTTAGATGCTGGTGCAGACGATTATGTTACAAAGCCTTTCAGTGTTGAAGAGCTATTAGCCCGAATTCGAGTAGCTTTGAGAAGAATGTCTTTTGAGCATCAGCTAGAAAATGAATCTTCTATTTTTGTAAATGGTCATTTACAAATAAACTACGCGGCAAATACAGTGTTTGTAAATGGGAAAGAAGTTCATTTGACACCTATTGAATATAAGCTCTTGGTTATTTTATCAAAACATGTCGGTAAAGTTTTAACGCATAATTTTATTTTAAAGGAAGTTTGGCACAACGCACTTCAATCGGATGTTCCAAGTCTAAGGGTTTTTATGGCTACTCTTCGAAAAAAAATAGAGAACAATCCAGCTAACCCAAAGTTAATCCAGACACATGTCCGCGTTGGGTATAGAATGCTTCGTTGTCACGATGAAGAATAAGGTTTGATCTTACTTTAACTCTGCTATTCCAATACTACTTTCAACAGTAAACTTATTATTGATACACTAGATAAAAAATGATAAGATTTTTTTGATAATGATTATCACTCACAAGAAAGTAGGTAGATCTTATGAACCTTCACGCGGTTCAATTGGGGGAAAAAGTTAAAGTAAAAGATCTACAGCAAATTGACTCTCTTTTATGTAAACGATTAAATGCTTTTGGAATAAAAGAAGGCTGTCAAGTTTGTATGGTCCAAAAAGGATGGTTTTCTGGAGCTTGTATATTGGAATGTCAAGGACAGAAAATCGGGCTTAGAAAAAAAGATTTAATGGATATAAAGGTCGAACAAGTATGAGTAGATTAGCTTTAATAGGAAACCCTAATATCGGTAAAACATCATTGTTCAATACATTGACAAATTCATATGAATACGTTGGCAATTGGAGTGGTGTAACCGTTGAAAAAAAAGTAGGACAAGTAAAAAGACTACAAAAGGAAATAATTGATTTACCTGGTGTATATACGCTTAACCCCATTTCAAGAGATGAAAGTGTTGTCACTTCATTTTTACTTGAAGATCAGGTGGATGGAATTTTAAATATTATCGATGCCTCTAATTTCGAACGAAATATGCAATTAACAGTAGATATACTTGAACTTAGCAAACCTGTTTTCGTTTGTTTAAATATGATAGACGTTGCGAAAAAGAAAGGCATTTCAATTGATGTCGAAAAATTAGAGAATTCTTTGGGAGTACCTGTTATTCCAATAAGCGCTCGTACTGGTAAAGGTGTCGAAGGTATTTATGCTGCTATTCAAGCCTCCGATCGTACTCAACAACGTTTTACATTTACCTATGATGACCTAATTGAAGAAGGCATCTCAAAAATTGAAGCATTGTTACAACATGTTCCTGAAGAACAAAGAAGATGGTGTACTATTCAATTTCTAATAGGAAATGAAGCTGTTGACGTTTTTTTGAAAGAAAAGGAATACTTTGAACAGCTTGCTGCAATGCGAGATGCTTTAGAGAAGCAAATAGGTGAACCACTAAATAAAGCTATTGCTAAAAAACGTGATTTATATATATCTAACATCTACAAAGAAGTAATCATACAAGAGAAAAGTGAAACACAATGGTCAGAGAAAGTTGATAAAATTTTAACACATCCGATTTTAGGTATTCCGATTTTCTTAGCGCTTATGTTTTTAATGTTTCAAGCAACGTTTGCATGGATCGGTACCCCGCTTTCTGATTTCCTGGATGGCATTGTAGGCGGCCCTCTTACAGATATTGTTACTCAAGTCTTAGAAGCTATTGGTGCAGCCCCTTTTATTATTAATTTAATTTGTGATGGGATCATTGCAGGTGTTGGCGGCGTCTTAGTTTTCATACCACAAATCTTTGTACTATTTTTCTTTATTTCACTATTAGAAGATTCAGGGTATATGGCGAGAATTGCTGTTGTCATGGATCGCCTTATGGAATTTTTCGGTTTAAACGGCAAGGCTTTTATTCCGATGATTGTAAGCTTCGGATGTAACGTTCCTGGCGTAATGGCTGCAAGAACAATTGAACAGCCAAAAGAACGACTATTAACTATACTAGTAGCTCCGTTTATGAGCTGTTCAGCAAGATTACCTGTGTATGCTTTATTTGGCGCAGCATTCTTTACTAAACATCAATCTTTAGTGGTATTCTCCCTATATATAATGGGAATAGTGATAGCACTTATTGTGACAAAAATATTATCAATGACGATTTTGAAAAATGAAACTTCAGTTTTTATTGTTGAATTACCAGCCTATCATGTACCACAGCTTAAAACACTTTGGCGTTCTACTTGGGAAAAAGGAAAAGGATTTTTCCGCAAAGCTGGTACTATTATCTTTGCCGGCTCCGTGATTATTTGGCTTCTTTCTTATTTAGGACCACATGGCGCTAATGTCAATATGGATGACAGCTTTTTAGCAATTATTGGAGGCGCTTTTGGTGTATTGTTTATCCCGCTTGGCTTTGGAACATGGCAAGCTGGTGCATCCCTTATTGCTGGTTTCCTGGCAAAAGAAGTGATTGTTTCGACAATGGCGATTATTTATGGCGTAAGTGAAGGTGTCTTATCGTCTACAATGACCACTCATTTTACTGCTTTGAGCGCTTATACATTCTTGGCCTTTGTTTTACTTTATATGCCTTGTTTAGCCACAGTAGGCGCAATAAAAAGGGAAACACAGTCTGTGAAATGGACTTTATTTGCAACAATATATCCATTTGTTGTAGCTTATCTTATTGCACTTATGATTTATGGTATCGGGAACTTATTGATGTGAGGTGTAGAGAATGTCTTTATTGATTAATATCTTAATCGGTAGTATTATATTTGGCTATGCTGGTATTACCTTATATAAGAGCATTAAGAAACAGAAGAAGGGCAAGTGCGCATCATGCTCATTACAGAAGAGTTGTTCCTCTAACGTTTGTGCCCCTCCTTCTAAACTGAGAGATATTTCCCATAAATAAATTTGTAGAAAAATAGAGCGAGGTAATTCCAAATGGTTAATTCATTTGGAAACTACCTCGCTTTTTTGTGATCTTTTAGACATGGAGGGCTTTGACGGAAACCAACCCCACATTATGATAATGAGCCTTATATTTTAAATTTATTGATTTCTTCCTTCACGGACACCGCTTCTGCACTTAATGCCTTTGCAACAGCATTAATTTCTTGAATGGTCGCAGTTTGCTCTTCGATTGTCGATGCTATTGTTTCAGATTGCTGTGCAGCATAATTGGAAGAAGAGGACATTTCATTGACCGACGCTGCCATTTCTTCAGTACTTGCAGAAATTTGTTGCGTAGAAGCAGACACATCCTCAATCTGAGATGTCATATCACCAATCGCTTTTAAAATTCCATCAAAGGCATTTTGGGCATTCTGAATAAATGTGACACCCTCATCTACATTTAATACAGTTACACTTACTGCCTTTTCTACTTCCTTCGTTTCTTGCTGAATAAGTGCTATGACATCCACTATTTGATTGGCAGATGCTTTTGATTCCTCTGCTAATTTGCGTACTTCATCTGCCACGACTGCAAATCCTTTTCCATGCTCCCCTGCACGAGCCGCCTCAATCGCAGCATTTAGTGCTAGAAGATTTGTTTGCTCAGTAATGTCAGTAATTACTTTCGTAATATTAACAATTTCAGCTGATTGTGTGCTTAGCATCTTAATTCGCTCATTTGTTGTATTTGAAGATTGTTGGATAATCGACATTTGGTCTTCTGCGATATGTAACGTTTTTTCACCATCATTTGCAATAGATTGTGTATCTACCGCTTTAGAATGAAGCATTTGAGTAGCCTCCGCAATACGTTGAACACCTTGAGCAGTTTCATCCATTGCTATCGAACTTTCACGACCAGTAACAGCTGCTTGGTGATCACTAATTGCCATTCTCTCTACAAGGTTTGCAATATCATGAGAGGAATTTGAAATTTCATCTGTACTTGCTGCTAACTCTTCAGCTGCTGATGTTGTATGCTCAACATTTGCAGTCATACTATGTATTAATGAATGTAAATTAGATTTCATCAAATTAAAAGAATCTGCTAAATCTTTAATTTCATCCTTCGTTCTGACTTCAATATCCTTTTGACATAAATCTCCTTTTGCAATTACCTTTGCTGCAGAAGTTAGCTTATTGACGGGAACAACGATAGAACGTACGAATACAATCCCAACTGCTATACAAATCATTAAAATAATACAGAACATCCATAAGAACCACTGCTTATTATCATTAATAAGCTTTTCAACATTTGCTAAAGAATTTTGCATGTCTGTAATGTTTTCTTGTTGAAACAAATCTACTTTGTCATTAATCTCAACGGATGTAGTATCAAATTCAAGCATCATTTTATTCCCTAACTCAGGCCCACCTTGAATATAGCTGTTAGCCATTTTTTGACCAGCACTATAATACTCATCAAACGCTACTTTAATCGCATCTAATCTTTCCTGGTCTTCCGGATGCATTTTTTTCACTTGTTCCAAATCTTTATAAAAAATTTTACTATATTTTTCTGCTTGCTCAAATCCATCATCTAAATTATCGAGTGCTCTTGTTGCACTAATATCAGTCAAAAACTGCTGAACCTGCACAACTGCTAACTTCATCTCATCTGCTAATAACGTCGTTTGAAGTGTTTTTTCTTTTATCAAATGTACTTGTTCTTGTTGGGATTTGGCATTTTGTTGTTGAAAAATCCCCATAACTAAAACTAATAATACAATAAGACCAAACGACACTATACTTCTAATTTTAATTGTCACAAAATACCTCCTATTTTTTACCGCCGCTATCAAAAAATATTTTATCAATTTATTTACATTAATGTAATACATTCAAATCTTCTTTTTCTAAAATGATGATTTACTAACAAATCATTATACCTTTCAAAACGGCTGGAAAAGTGAAAAAAATGTGTAGTTTTCAAGAATTTTTTACCACTAATTAACTACAAATAAAATAAGTAAACCTTCCAGGATATAGTGAGATACATTTACAATCGCCCTAATTATTTATTTGTGCGTGTCGAACGCTAACTTACCCATCTGCATATCATATTTATAATCAGGTATGTCATCAATGTTAAATCACTATCGAAAGGAGATCGTTATGGTATTTAGACCACAGTTCCCGATGTATCCTGGTGGCATGAGAATGCCCATGCAAATGCCGATGCAAATGCCCATGCAAATGCCCATGCAAATGCCAACACCTCCACAAATGTCACCGCAGTCCTTTTTCCAGCCTGGAGGCTTCCCAAATCCACGAATTCCAGGTGGCTTTCCAATGTCCAGTGGAATAGGAGCATTTGGAGGACAAATGCCAATGCCATCAATGCAGGAACCTTCAAAAATCGGTTCATTTTTGCAGCAGGCGAATAGCTTATTTAACTCAGCGAAAACATATACGCCTTACATTCAGCAAGCAATGCCAATGGTAAAAAATATTCCGTCACTTTTAAAATTGTATAAAGGTTTTCAAGGTCTTCCTGCTGCAGGAGCTGCCGCAGGTGCTGCAGCAGTAGCAGCTGAAGCAGCGACTAGTGGAGGAGCAGGTTCAACTAAAAGTCGAAAAGCGTCTCGACAAAATGGATCATTTACTCCTGCTGAACCACTTCCATCTAAGCCCCGTATATTCCAGCCGCCTATGTAGATGAAGGTTTCTTTGTATTCGCCGTCCCTGTCCGTTATAATGTAGATAGGTAAGCTTGAAAGGAGTCACAACCATGCAAGTATTAAAAATTAATCCACGTGGCTATTGCTACGGTGTTGTTGATGCGATGGTCATCGCTCGAAACGCCGCACTCGATAAAACATTACCAAGACCTATCTACATTTTAGGTATGATTGTGCATAATAAACATGTTACAGATGCCTTTGAAGCAGATGGCATCATCACATTAGATGGCGAGAATCGTTTAGAAATTATTGAACAAGTTGAAACTGGCACTGTTATTTTCACAGCCCATGGTGTTTCACCCGAAATTCGTGAAATTGCGAAGCGAAAAGGCTTAGTATCCATTGATGCTACATGTCCTGACGTAACAGTTACACACGATTTAATTCGTGAAAAATCAGCAAATGGCTATGATATTATATATATCGGTAAAAAAGGCCATCCCGAGCCAGAAGGAGCAATTGGCGTTGCACCAGATCATGTGCATTTAGTGCAATCATCCACTGATATTGATACATTAAATTTAACGAATGATAAATTACTAGTAACGAATCAAACGACGATGAGTCAATGGGATGTCGCTCATTTAATGGATAGTTTAAAAGAGAAATTCCCACATATTGAAGTGCATAAGGAGATTTGTTTGGCAACCCAGGTACGCCAAGAGGCAGTTGCTAAGCAAGCTGGGGAAGCAGATTTACTTATTGTTGTTGGTGACCCAAAATCCAATAACTCGAATCGTTTAACGCAGGTGTCTGTTGAAATAGCAGGGACGCCATCTTATCGAATTGCAGACGTTTCTGAGCTGAAAATTGAATGGTTAAAAGGAATTAATTCCGTCGCCGTTACAGCAGGTGCTTCAACGCCAACACCAATTGTAAAAGAGGTTATTTCATTCCTTGATCAATTCGATGAAAATGATGAATCAACACATATCATTAAGCGTACAGTTACAATAGATAAAATTTTACCTAAAATTAAAACGCCAAAGCCTGTTGAAAAAATTATGCCTTACTAAGAACAAATGCGCTAAAGCGCTCGTTTACATCCGACAAGCGCTAGAGAGCCCGAAGCAAAAGTAAACGCTCCACCACTTTTGCCCGAGGGATCGAAGCGACCTCGAGGATGTAGCGCTTTTGCCTAGACGAAAACTATGCCTTTGGTTATCCATAACTTAAAAATCAATAATTACTTTAACAGTAAAAAATCCTGATTGTCTATTTTAACAATCAGGATTTTTCATTATTTACTAAAATAATAATTGACCGGACGACCAATGCCACCATAATGCACATCCATCGTAATTTCCTCTTGCTTCTCTAAATAATCTAAGTATCGTCTTGCTGTTACGCGTGCAATACCTACGCCACTGGCAACTTCTTCTGCCGATGCTCCTTCTACAGATTGCAAATAGTGCACAACTTTCTCAAGTGTTGCACGATTAAAACCTTTAGGTAAACTTTTTTCTGACCGTAAGACATTTGATTGCTGAACCTCATTATGCCCACCATGATAATGGAATAACTGATCAAGCTCCCCTTGTGTTAGCTCACGCTCCGTTTGCATTTGCTTTTTGAAGCGCAAATAATTTTCAAGCGTTCCTTGCACTCGTTCAAATGAAAAAGGTTTCATAATATAATCAAAGACGCCCAGATGCAGGACCTGTTTTACAGTTTCCATATCATTAGCAGCAGTTACCGTAATTACATCTACTGGTAACTTGAGTTCACGAATTTTTCGTAAGCTTGTCACTCCATCCTGCTCTGGCATGAAAATATCCATAAATACTAATTCTGGTTTAAGTTTTCGAATTTGGGCAATCCCTTCAACTCCATTTGAGGCTTGTCCAATTACTTCAAATCCAGCTATCTTCTCAATAAATTGGCGATTAACCTCTCGCACCATTGGATCGTCCTCTATTAATAAAACCTTTGTTTGTGTCACTGTTAGTCCTCCATACACTCTGTTCTATCTCTAAATGTGTAAATATTCACTTAAGGAAGCTATCTAAGAGAGCGTCACACTGTTCCCGTAGAATTTCTCGCTTCAATTTCAACTATTCATATTACATTTCTCATAGGATTGATCTCCATTACAACCAAGCTCTTTCTTAGGGACGTCAAATGAACCCCAAGGAGTCGTCCAGTCTTTACTCCAATCAAAACAACGTTATCACCAACATTTGATAATGAGTCTATTAAGTATGGTAAAAAGTTATTAAAAAGCTTGTTCCTTTATTCGGTTCACTTATGACTTCAATTTCTCCCTTTCCTTTTTGTACAATTTCTTTTATTAAAAAAAGTCCAATGCCTCGACCTTTTTTCTCTTTTGTTGAATAGCCATTATCAAAAATATGTGCCTTTACTTCATTTGTCATGCCTATACCATTATCTGTTACTAAGATTGCCAACACATCCTCATCCTCATCAACAGAAACATGGATAACTTTTTCTTCAATTTGTACATCCCTTAATGCATCAAAAGCATTTTCAATTAAGTTACCAAACAAAATAACGAAATCATGATGATCTAGATTGTTAGGAAATGTTGTCAAACGGCTTTCTCTATCAATCTCCAGTAGAATTCCTTGTTCTTTTGCATAGGAAATTTTACTAAGCAATAGCCCTGAAATATTTTCATTTTTAATCCGTTCATTTAGAAAGTTTGTAATTTCATCGTGTTCTTCTTTTACTTGCGTTAAGTAAGAAAGTGCTTGTTTATGATGTCCAAGCTGTAAAAGACCAGCAATTGTGTGCAATTTATTTTTATGCTCATGTGTTTGTACGCGTAATGCTTGTACAAATGCCTTAACACCCGTTAATTCCTCTGCAAGCTTTTTCACTTCTGTACGATCCTTAAACATGGCCACAGCTCCAACCGTTTTCCCATTAACTTGTATAGGAATACGATTACTCATAATACTATGATCATTAATATAGAGCTCACGATTGAAAATAGGTTGATCTAGCTCCAAAATTTCCGGTAATCGTGTATCAGGTAAAACGTCAAAAATTTTCTTCCCTATTAATGTTGACGCTTGTTTGTGTACACCTAATATTTCACATGCTTTTTCATTAAATATTGTGATTGTCAAGTCATTATCAATAGCAATAATCCCTTCATGCATCGCGTTAAAGGTTTCTGTTCGTTCTACATACATTTTAGCAATTTCGTGAGGCTCTAGCCCAAACATTTGCTTTTTCATATGAATCCCTAAAGTATGGGCCCCCCATGCACTAAAGAAAAGAGACAATAAGATAGTAATCATTAATTCTGTTTGAATAGATTGTAGTAACTCTGCAATAGTTAAAACACTATAGCCTACTACTACTACACCTATTTGTCTTCCTTCTTTACTCATGATCGGGACGAATGCTCGTACCATATCTCCATGCTCACCATGTGCGATGGATGTATAATAATGCTCAGAAAATGCAGCGTTTAGATCACCTGACTCCGAGACTTGCCCGATCTCCTCTGTATTTGGATGTGAGTACTTGCGCCTTTGCATATCCAGTGCAACAATATACTGTGCGCCATTGATATCACGTATTTCTTCCACTACAGGATTTATGTGTTTCGTAGCCTCGTTAAAATTATTATTTGAAATGTAAGTTTTCAGCTCAGGAAGCTGTGATACTGTTTTTGCCACAAGTAAAGCTTGATCTCCAAGCTTATCCTTTTGCTCATTCATGACAAACCCTAGCAAAAATGTTCCACCTATACTAAAGGAGAGCATGAGAATAAAAAAAGTCAGAGACATAATTTTTCTCTTCATCGATAATTTTTGAAATTTCAAGATGTACGCCTCCCTCTTACTATATTTTAGCTTACTCCATATGTTAGAATAACAAAAACATCAGAAAATACGAATAAATTGGGTGTAATAGATGAAAAAATTTATTATTGGAACTATAGTAACCGTTTTACTGTTAACGATAGCGATTGGTGTTCAACAGGGGTTACTATTCGCCAAGCCTCTCCCCTATGACGATGAGCAAAAAGGCTTGGATACACAAATTACGATTCATTTAAGTCATGTTGTTGCTGAGAATACACCAAAAGGACAGGCGGCAAGTAAATTCGCCGAGCTTGTTGAGGAAAAAACAAATGGTGAGGTGAAGGTCCACGTCTACCCAAACTCCTCCTTGTTTAATGATGGAAATGAGTTTCAAGCTTTGCAAAATGGACAAGTAGAAATGATTATCCCTACTTTTTCAAAGATGACATCCCATATACCAAACTGGCAGGTTCTCGATCTACCTTACCTTTTTAATACGGATGACGAAGTTCATGAGGTTCTTACAGGTTCGATCGGTGAACAATTGTTAAATGAGCTTAAACCTTTTCATATAAAAGGACTGGGCTTTTGGCATAATGGCTTTAAACATTTGACCTCTGTCGATCACCCTATTCAAACATTTGAAGATTTAAAAGGCTTACGTGTCCGTACAATGCCAAGTAAAACTCTTGAAAAGCAATTCGAGGCTGTTGGTGCTACACCAATCCCGACTCCCTTCAGCGAGGTTTTCACTGATTTAGAATCGAATGCCATCGATGCTCAAGAAAACACAGCGTCCAATATTTATTCTAAAGGTTTCTATAAAGTACAGAAGCATATGACATTAACAAAGCATGGCATTTTAGGATACACCGTTTTAATTAACGAAAAGTTTTGGAAGTCCTTACCTTTAAAAATTCAAAAACAGATTATGGAGGCTATGAAAGAAACAACAGACTGGCAATTTGAGCAAGCTGTAGAAATAAACAAAGAAGATTTGCAAAAACTTGAGCAGCAGGATAACTTTGAGATTTATACGATGAGCAATAAGGAACGCAAACGATTTAAAGAAAAACTAGCACCTGTCTATGATTTTTATAGAAACAATGTACAAAATAATGATGTTTTATCGGAAATTGAAAAAATTGTTTCCCCTTAAAGTATTTCTTCACTGCGGGATCAATACTTTTGTTCATTAATGATAAAATCCTCACAAGCGTGGGGATTTTTTTCTTTTGTATTATAATAGATTTCAAAATTATAAAACTACTATAAAACAGCCACAAACCCTTGTTATTACTAGTTTCATTCATCCCTCAACTAAAAATGAACAAAATGAACAATAGAAACTTTACGGTCATAAAAACTATTGTCGGAAAATTTCAGCTATGATAGCCTCATGAAAGCGTTCACATAATATTCATAAATAGTGTAAGGGGAGAACTTTATGCGTATAAATTTTAAAAACTTAACTGTACAAGTACTGATTGCTATTGTACTAGGTATTATTGTAGGTGCTACGTTCCCAGAGTTCGGAGCGAAGTTGAAAATATTAGCAGATATTTTTATTAAATTAATTAAGATGTTAATAGCTCCTATCATTTTCTTAACAGTTGTTATTGGAATTGGTAGTATGGGTGATGTAAAAAAAGTTGGTAAAATTGGCGGGAAGGCATTAATCTATTTTGAAATTGTCTCTACTTTCGCACTTGCAATCGGCTTAATCGTTGTCAATATTGTACAACCTGGTAAAGGCTTTAATACAGCGGCTGCAAATGGTGCAGATGTTTCCCAATATACAGAGGCAGCAGCAGCTACAGAGCATGGTATTGGTGCATTTTTTATGCAAATTATACCTGATAATGTTGTCGGAGCACTTGCAAATGGAGAGTTATTACCTGTTTTATTCTCAGCTGTTTTATTTGGCATAGCTGCTGCTGCTATTGGTGAACCAGCTAAACCAGTTATTAAATTTTTCGAACAAGTAGCAGATATATTCTTTAAAATTGTTAATATGGTCATGAAGGTTTCACCGATTGGGGCATTTGGTGCTATGAGCTACACAATCGGAAACTTCGGTCTTAAATCACTAGGAAACTTAGGATTTTTAATGCTTTCCGTTTATATTACAATGTTTATTTTTATCGTATTCATTATTGGGCTTATTACACGTTACTTTGGATTCAGTATCTTTAAGTTTATTAAATATATTAAAGATGAAATTTTCATCGTTATTGGGACATCATCATCAGAATCTGCACTCCCTTCGATGATGCGCAAATTAGAAAACTATGGTTGCTCTAAACAGGTCGTTGGTCTTGTCATTCCAACGGGGTACTCCTTTAACTTAGATGGTACATCCATTTACTTATCCATGGCGGCTATTTTTATCGCACAAGCTTATGGAATTGATTTAGATATTTGGCATCAAATTACATTGCTTGCTATTTTAATGCTAACATCTAAAGGTGCGGCTGGTGTAACAGGCTCAGGCTTTATTACTCTCGCAGCAACATTAGCAGCATTCCCAATGATTCCAGTAGAAGGGATTGCACTTTTAATCGGGGTCGATCGCTTTATGTCAGAAGCCCGCGCCGTTACAAACTTAATTGGTAATGGTGTAGCAACAGTTGTCGTTTCAAAAATGGAAAAAGAATTCGATCCAGAGCAGGAAAAACGTGCTCTTGCAGGAGAAGTTACAACTCAACAATAAAATGAAAGGTTGACCGAACGTGAAGAATTTCACATGTTCGGTCAGCCTTTTTCAGTGGTAAACTTCATATTCCATTTTTAAAAACTCGAATGTGCTTCCGTTTGTTGCTTGCATAAAAGTAGATACATCTTTCTTCCTGATCTGCTTCCATATCATAAAATGAATATTCCCCGTCATAATGTTAATTAAAGGCGATGTCTTCTGCTTCCTCTTGTGTCATAATACTAAATTTATAGTTCATTGAAATCCACCTCTCTAACTGTTTATTAAAATTTTTATTGAAGGTGAAACCTAGAGTAAAGCTTCTCCGTATAGTAAGTAGATTGGAGGCTTTTTTTATGACTACATTTACCCTTACCTATCCAAAAGCTTTCGAAAGCTTTGCAAATATCCCTATTATGAATGAACAAAATGAGACAGTTTGTGTGCTTCAAAAGGTTGAACGTTCATCCGTTGGAAAAGTAATTAACGCTGTTATGCTCGCTGCTGCACAACAGTCATTACCACATCGCTATGAAACACGCACTACTTTAGGGGCACCACTTTTTCAAGTGCATTCTACACTATTAACAAAGGGTGTTAGCCATCAGCTAATTATGCCAGATGGATCCATTCTACCGATACAACGGAAAACGGTTCAATTACTTGAATCCTCCTACTCTTTTACAATGGATGGACTCGCTTTTCGCTTTGAAAAGGATTTTACTTCAACTGCCTATTTATATTGTAATGATGAAAAAATAGCAAGCGCTAGTAATATAGAAACTGAACTTGTGCGTACTGGTATATCTTTTAAGCTTTTTAATTCTGACGATACGCTCTTTGTTGCTTTGCTAGCAACTCTGTATCAGGCTTTATTTTCAATGAGTAATTAGGGGCTTATCACCATAGAGTGGGTTGATTTCCGTTCCAACTGGGCGCTTTGCTAGGGGTGTTCGATGAGCCCCTTCACTCGCCAGTCCCTCGGAGTAGGTCGACCTCACCTCAATCAGCTAGTGGCAGAAAAAGCAGTTTTGGCGGCGAAGCGGACGGCTTTAGCGGCGGAAAAAGCAATTTTAGCGGCGGAGCGGACGGCTTTAGCGGCGGAAAAAGCAATTTTAGCGGCGAAGTGGACGGCTTTAGCGGCGGAAAAAGCAATTTTAGTGGCGAAGTGGACGACTCTAGCTACGGAAAACAAAGTTCTATCAACCGAGAGTAAGCTCCTAATTAACATAAATACATACCGGTTTAAATAGAAAATGAAAAAAACTCCTATTGTTGAAGTGACCCCTAAAAGTTAGACACGGTTATTTCATTAGGCAGCTTGGGTAAAACGAGTTCGGTATTGCACCGGACTCGTTTTTAATTTTGCCT